>JAYUXE010000890.1:0-3612 GCA_043753165.1 Archangiaceae bacterium
CGAGGTGCGAATCAAGGTGACCCGCGCCGGCCTCAACTTCGCCGAAATCTCGGCGCGGGTGGGGCTGTATCCGGACGCCCCGAAGCCGCCCTTCTGCGCGGGCTACGAGGTCGCGGGCACCATCGACGCGCTCGGGCCTGGAGTCAGCGGCTGGAACATTGGCGAACGTGCGCTGGGCATGTGCCGGTTCGGTGGGCACGCGAGCCACGCAGTGCTGAAGGTCGACCAGGTGCAGCGCATTCCATCGGGCATGACGGATGACGAAGCGGCCGCGTTGCCGGTGAACTACCTCACCGCGTTTCACATGCTCTTCCGCGTCGGCAACCTGCAGCCCGGCCAGCGCGTGTTGGTGCACATGGCGGCGGGTGGCGTGGGGCTCGCGGTGATTCAGCTGTGCAAGCTGGTCGAGGGCGTCGAGATCTTCGGCACGTCGTCGGCGAGCAAGCACCCGCTGCTGCTTCAGATGGGCGTGCAGCACCCGATCGACTACCGCACGAAGGACTACGTGGAAGAGATCAAGGCGCTGACGAATGGCAAGGGCGTCGACCTGGTGCTCGACGCGCTCGGCGGCGCCGACTGGTCGAAGGGCTACGGCCTGCTGCGGCCCGCCGGGCATCTGATCGCGTTCGGCTGGGCGAACATGGTCGAAGACGGAAAGCGCAACCTGCTGCACGTCGTGCGCGAGTTCTTCAGCCAGAAAAAATACGCGCCGATGACGATGATGGATCACAACAAGTCCGTCTCGGGCGTGAACCTCGGCCACCTCTGGGGCGAGGTCGAGATGATGGGCGGGCACCTGAGGAAGCTGCTGGCCCTGTCTGAAGCCGGCAAGGTGAAGCCCCGCGTCGACAAGGTCTTCAAGCTCGTCGATGGGCCCGACGCGCATCGGTACGTTCAGGAACGGAAGAATGTCGGCAAGGTCATCTTCGACTGCACCTAAACGCTCGCAGTCCCGGGGTACATTGCCGGCGTGCGACTCAATCTCATCGAGGAAGGCGCCGGGTATCAGATCGCGCACGTCGGCTCGTTGCTGGTGACGACCCATTCGCAGGGTGCCACCGTTGCGATGGTCGACAACCTCGAGAAGGTCCTCGAAGCGCACGAGAAGACGTACGGCCGGTTTTCCGTGATGGCCGTCGTGGCGGGCACCGGCATTCGCGCCCCTGAAGCGGGCCTCAAAGAACGGGTGGTCGCGCAGGAAAGGCGCTTCGAGAAGGCAATCATCGGGGCCGCCGTCTGCATCGAAGCGCGGGGGTTGCCCGCGGTCTTCACCCGCACCTTCCTCGTCGCGTACACCCTGCTCTCGAGCCATGTCTTCGAGCTCAAGAGCTTCAGCAGCGTCGAGGCGAGCGTCGCCTGGCTGAAGGCGTTGCCCAACCAAGAGAGCTACTTTCGCAGCGACATCGAGTGTGTCGCCGAGGTGCGGAAGTTGATGAAGCGCACTCTGGCGGCGTAGCTCACCGAACGCAGACGCGTTCACCGGGCTCGAGCCCGACCTTCACCGGCACCAGCTGATCGTTTCCCTTCGCGGTGACGGCGCAGCGCAGGCCCGCCCCACACTGCAGGTCATCCAGGCACGGCTCGACGCACGTGCCGAAGCTCGCGAACGGATCATCTTTCGGCAACGCGTAGCAGCGCAGCGACTTCGCGCAGTCGACGTGGGTCAGGCAGTCGAAGCCCGAGCCACCCTTCACGTTCGACTTTCCGCCGCGCAGCGCGAGGCTGCCGATCAGCGCGGCGGCCGCCAGCAGGAAAAGCCAGCGGCGCGGGTCCTTCATCAGCTCGCGACGGGGCCCGCGATCGGCTTGGGCTCGATCAACGCACCGGTGGCCGAACGAATGAACTCTTCGGGCTTTTCGAGCAGCAGCGCCTCACGCAGCACCTCGTCGACGAACTCGCAGGGCACCAGGCGCAGCGCATCGCGCACCTTGCGCGGGATCTCGCGAAGATCCTTTCGGTTCTCTTCTGGGAAGAGCACCGTCTTCATCCCCGCGCGGTGGGCGGCGAGCACCTTCTCTTTCAACCCACCAATCGGCAGCACCCGACCGCGCAGCGTGACCTCGCCCGTCATCGCCACATCGCGGCGCACGGGGATGCGGGTCAGGGCGGAAACGATCGCCGTCACGATGGTGACGCCGGCGCTGGGGCCATCTTTGGGAATCGCTCCTTCGGGAACGTGAACGTGGATGTCCAGGGTCTCGGCGAACTTCTCGTCGATGCCAAACCGCTTGGCGCGCGAACGAACGAAGCTCATCGCCGCCTGCGCGGACTCCTGCATCACCTCGCCCAGCTTGCCGGTGATGATGAGCTTGCCCTTGCCGGGCATCACGGTCGCTTCGGTGGTCAGCGTGTCGCCGCCCGTGTCCATCACCGCGAGGCCCGTGACGATGCCGACCTGGTCCTCGTGCTCCTTCATCCCGTGCTTGAACCGGGTGATGCCGAGCAGCTTCATCGCGCGCTTGCGATCGACCGCCACGTCTTTCTTGCCGTGCTTCACCACGTCGCGGGCGAGCTTGCGGAAGATGCTGGCGAGCTCACGTTCGAGGCTGCGTACGCCGGCTTCGCGCGTGTAGCGGTTGATGACGGTGCGCACCGCAGACGACGAAATCTCGATGCCCACGTCGGCGAGGCCGTTCGCTTCCTTCTGTTTCGGGATCAGGTACTTCCGCGCAATCGACATCTTTTCCGCTTCCGTGTACCCGGCGATGCGAATCACCTCGAGCCGGTCTTGCAGCGGAGCGGGGATGTTGTGCAGCTGGTTCGCCGTGCAGATGAACAAGACCTTCGACAGGTCGTAGTCGAGGTCGAGGTAGTGATCGTTGAACGTGCTGTTCTGCTCGGGATCCAGCACCTCGAGCAGCGCCGCCGACGGGTCGCCACGGAAGTCCGTCGACATCTTGTCGACCTCGTCCAGCAGCATCACCGGGTTGGTCGACTCGGCCTTCTTCAGCGACTGAATGATCTTGCCCGGCATCGCGCCGATGTACGTGCGGCGGTGGCCACGAATCTCGGCCTCGTCGCGCACGCCGCCCAGCGACAGGCGCACGAACTTGCGGCCCAGCGCGCGAGAGATCGAACGCGCCAGCGACGTCTTGCCCACGCCCGGGGGACCCACGAAGCACAGAATCGGGCCCTTGATCTTCCCGACCAGCGCCTGAACCGCCAGGTACTCGAGGATGCGGTCTTTCGCCTTCTTCAGGCCGTAGTGATCTTCTTCGAGCACGCGTTCGGCCTCGGTGAGGTCGAGCTTGTCTTTGGTCTCGTCGGCCCAGGGCAGCGAGAGGACCCAGTCGATGTAGTTGCGCACCACGGTCGCTTCCGCGGACATCGGGCCCATCATCTTCAGCTTCTTGAGCTCCTTCTTGACCTTGATCGTGGCCTCTTTGCTCATCCGCTTCGTCTTGAGCTTGTCCTCGATCTCCTGCAGCTCGTTCTTGCTCTCGTCGCGGTCGCCCAGCTCGCGCTGAATCGCCTGCATCTGCTCGTTGAGGTAGTACTCCTTCTGGGTCTTCTCCATCTGCTTCTTGACCCGCGAACGAATCTTCTTCTCGACCTTGAGGATCTCGATCTCGCCCTGCATCAGCTCGTAGAGCTTCTCGAGCCGCTTCACGG
>JAYUXE010000891.1:0-8347 GCA_043753165.1 Archangiaceae bacterium
TTCACCGTCAGCACGATGCCGTGGTTCACCGTCATCGAGACGTCGCTGAGATCTTCCGGCCCCACGATCGTCACCACCGATTCCGACTGCGTGCCCAGCTGCAGCTGAGGCGGCTCGGCGGTGAGGCGCACGTCTGCCGCAGTGGCCACCAACGTCCACAAAGTTGCGGCGGCGGCGGCAAGAAGCTCAGCCCGCATCGGTCGCCGTCCAGTTCATCTTGAGCTCGAGCCGCTGAGCTTTTGCCGCAGGGTTGCAGGCGATTGCGCGCGACACCGTTCGACCCCAGGGGTCGGTGACGATGGCTGTCAGCGCCTTCTGGCCTTCGCGCCGGGCGACCTCTGCCCTGAACCTTCCATCGGCCGAAACTTCGACGTCGACGCCGTCGATCGCCAGCACCGAGCCCGGGTCGATGCGGCCTTCAATCACGGCGCACACGTTGGCCGCGCCACCCTGTTGGGCGCGGGCGATCTTCAGCAGCACCTCGGCCGAAATGGGTGTCGCCGAGGAAGGGGCCTCACCGGCGTTGGCGAAGGCCTGCTGTCCCGCCGCGACGGCCACCGTCTTTCCCGCGGCGTTCAAGTTCACGGTGCCGGTCTCGGTGGCGACGGCGAGGGCACGGCCGTTCGAGAGAATCGAAAACTTCGCGGCGCGCGTCTCGGCGACGGCTGAGCCCTTCTCGTCTTCGATGCGCAGCACGCGCTCGCCATCGTCATCGTACGCGGCGACCAGCCGGCCGCGGGTCAGTTGCACCTGGTGAACCGCGCGGGTGAGCTCGCGCACTTTCAGCTCGGTCTGCTCGGTGACGGTGAGCCGCGATTTCTCGCCAATCGAAAGCTCGGCGCGGCCCGTGCTGCTGGTGCGCAGTGAGTCGTCGGCGACCAGGTGCTGGCCCGCGACGACAGGGGACCACTGCGCATCGCCAGCGAACCGTTCGACCGTGCCCTCGACCGAGACGACCACCGCGTCCAGCTTCTCGGGCGAAACCACCACCGGTGTTTCGACGGCGACCGGGGCGGGAGGCGGTGGCGGCGTGAAGAGGGCGTTGGCGCCGGCCTGTGCCACCAGGGCGATCGCCGCGACGATCGCGACGGCGCCGGCGGCGACCCAGATCATCCGGCGTGGCGGTCGGGCGGCGGCCATGACTCAGACGAGGTGCGGCGCGTCGCCGGCAGCGGGAAGGACGACGGTGAAGGTCGCTCCGTGGCCGGGCTCGCTGAAGACGGAAAGCCGGCCGTGGTGGCGCTGCACAATCTGGTGCGCGGTCGACAGGCCCAGCCCGACCCCGGCGGGATCGTTTTTGGTGGTGAAGAAGGGGTCGAAGATCCGTTCTTGCGTGGCGGTCGGAATCCCATGGCCGGTGTCTTTGACGGTGAGCTTCAACGCCGTGCCGTCAACCGCGCACAGCGCCACTTCGAGCCGGCCGCCCCTGGGCATTGCGTGAAGGGCATTGTCGACGAGGTGACCGACGAGCTCTTCGAGCTGGGCGGAGTCTCCCTGTGCGTCGGGCAGGTTCGCGGGCAGCGTGGCCGTCACGGTGATCTTCCCCGCGGCAAGACGGTCTTTGTAGGTGCCCAGCGCCGCACTGACAGGCGCCTCGAGCTTGAGCCGCTTGCCGCCGGCCTGGCGCTCTTCGTCGGTGAGGTCGCGCAGCCGGGCGACGATCGTGCTGATCCGCCTGGCCGAGCCGATGATTTCCTGCAGCGTCTCTTGATCGGGCGAGTCGGGCGGCAACCCCATCTGCATCACGCCCGCGAGGCCCAACACGGCGGTCAGCGGGTTGTTGAGCTCGTGCGCGATGCCGGCGCCCATGGTGCCCAGCGCGGCCAGCCGGCGCGTGCGGAAAATCTGGTCCTGGGCCGCCTTGAGCTCGGCGGTTCGCACGTCGACGCGCTGCTGCAGCTCGCGGTTCCAGCCCTGAATTTCTTCGTCGCGCCTGCGAATCTCTGCCGCCATCTGCCGGAAGGTGCCTGCAAACGCGGCGAGCTCGTCGTTGCCTTCGACTTGCGGAGCGACCGCGTCATATCTGCCTTCCGACAGCGCCGTGGCCGCCACCTTCAGCTCGGCGATCGGGCCTGAGATGCCGCGGGCGAGCCACGCGCTCAAAGCGACCGCCAGGGCCAGACCCACGCACGTCCAGAACACTGCATAGTTGCGCACGCGATCGGCGGCGACCATCGCGGCGGCTTCGGGTTGCATCGCGAGCACCCCCCAGCCCAGGGTCTTCATCGGAGCGAAAGCCGCCACCGACGCACCCAAGGAAGCGCTCTGCAGTTGCCCCTGCGCCACGAGACGTTTTTCGTCACCAGACAAGCCATCGGTGCCCACCAGTGGGTTTCCTTCGCGATCCACCAGCACGACGCGCGCCCCATCGATGGCCAGACCTTCGATGCGCCGGGCCAGCGGCCGCAGTGAAAGCTCGACCGCGATGATCCGGTCGGCATTCTTCACCGCGAGCACGACGCGCGGGCTGCCACCGTCGACACGGTACGGCGGCCCCACCGCAGTGCCCAATGCCATCGCCTGCGCGAGCGGCACGTGCGACGCCATCTGCGCGAGCGACGGCGGTTCGCGCTCGCTGTCTTTCTCGAACACGGGCGGCACGACCGCATCGCCCTTCGAATCCAGCAGCGCGACCGCGGTGACTTCGCCGATCTGCCGGTAGGGAAGGCGCAACACTTCCGAGAGCTCGGTGGCCGAAAAATTGTCCAGCGGCAGGGCCTGGGCCGACAGCGCCAGCGCCTCGGCCGCATGCACCACGGTTGCCTCTGTCTCTCGCGCGAGATCGGTCGCCTTCTGTTCCTGTGCGCGACGGACGAGCGCAGTGACCTCGTCGCGGCTGGCGCGGTACGACAGCGCCCCGATGATGGCGACGGGTACCACCGCGACCACGAGCAGGATCGCGCCGAGCTTGAGTTGAAAGCTCAAAGTGCGGGCTCGAGCACCATCTCTCGCAAGGTCTCGCGCAGGTTGGCGATCACCAGAGGCTTTTCGAAGAGGCGGCCGGCCATCGTGCGGCAAAAGTCATTCGTTTCCTGCGACAGGCCGCCGGCGGTCATGAAGATCACGCGGGCCGCCTGGTCGGGACGTTCAGTGACGAGCGCGTGGTGCAGCTGGCTGCCGGTGACATCGGGCATCGAGAGGTCGGCGAGAATCACGTCGAAGCGTTCGCCGCGGCGAATGCGCTCGAGCGCTCCGCGGCCGCTGAGCTCGGTGGCGACGTCGTGATCGTTCTCGAGGTTCCGGCGCAGCGAAGCGACGACCGACGGATCATCGTCGACGACCAGCACCTGCCCGCGCCTTCCCTGGGCGACGCGCGAGGGTTCGGAAGACGCGCCTGGCTTCGCCACCCGGGGCAGCCCGGGAAGAATGACGCGGAACACCGAGCCGACGCCGGGCTTGCTCTCGACCTCCATGCGGCCGCCATGCTGGGTGACGATGTTGCGCGAGATGGTGAGGCCGACCCCGGTGCCGACGCCCGCAGGCTTGGTGGTGAAGAAGGGCTGGAAGAGGCGGGCGAGCACTTCGGGGCCCATGCCTGCGCCGGCACGACCGAAGCCATCTGCTCGGCGCCCTTCTGGGTGTCGGATACGGCGTCGCGCATTTCGGCGACATCTTCGTTCGTCCAGGACGCCACGCCGCCTTCAGCGTCGAGCCGATCGCGCACGTAGTCGAGGTTTGACATCAGGTACGTCAGCGGGTTGTTGATCTCGTGAACGATGCCCGCGGCGATGGTCCCCAGCGCGGCCAGCCGATCAGCCTGCATCACCTGGGTCTGCAGCTGCTCGCGTTCGATCACCAGCCGGCGCCGTTCGCAGAGCAGCCCGAGCCGGTGCGAAAGGGTGTCGAGCGCGAAGGGCTTCAGCATCGCGCCGGCGAGATCGACTTTTCTTTGTGGCGCCGCGGGTTCAGCTTTGACCCGAAGGGTCATCTTTTACCTGGGGGAAGGGTCGCGATTCTACGGGCATTGCCGTGCCGTGATCGGCCAGTGCAATCAATGGTCCTCCTCGCGGCTCGCCGACAACGCTCCGTTCTCGGGTGCTGGGCCTGTAACCTGGCTTAAATAATTGGTTGTCGGCGCGCGTCTGCGTCGTTCACTTCGCCGTTGGGGGTTTCAAAGAACATGATTCGCCGCCTATCGCTGCTCGCCGCTGCCCTGGTTCCTGCCTTTTCGTTTGCGCAGGTCGACATCAACATTCAGATGAAGAACCGCACGGGCGTTTCGGTAGAAACGCGAACTTCCGTGCATCAGGAACAGCAGGGCGACGGCTTTCGGGTCGCTTGGGACGCCGACCCAGATGGCGACACGTGGTTCAAGGTCTTGTCACCCGAAGGCGCGCAGATTCGCGTGCTCGACGACAACAACTTTCCCGTCGCTGCCGGAACAGTGCCCGTGTCTTTCCGCGCGCGGGGCAAGCGGTTCTACCAGGTCGAGCTTCGAACCCCGGCTGGCGCCTTCGTGAAGAAGTTCGAGGCGAAGGAAGGCATGGTCACGCAGATCTGGGTGTCCAGCGGCCCGGCCGTCGTCGTTCAGGTGGTGCCGCCCGCGCCCGTGAGCGCATGCGGCCCCGAAAGCGATCTGCAGAGCCTCTCGTCGGCGATCGAAGAAGAGTCGTTTTCCGCGGGCAAGCTGCGCACGCTCGAGGACGCGATGCAGGCGCGCGGCGTGTGCGTCGATCACGCCGTGCGCCTGATCAAGCTCTACGACTTCGAAGCCGACAAGTTGAACGCGCTCAAGTTGATGGCGCCCAGGCTCACCGACCGTCAGAACAAGTTCAAGATCTACAAGGCGTTCGACTTCGACTCGAGCCGCGACGAAGCCAAGAAGATCCTGAAGTAGCCCGCGAAGCTCACGGGCCGATGGGCAGGCGCGCGACGATGCCGTCGAACAGCAGGAAGTAGACGTGGGTTGAGTCGACGCCGGTCATCTGCAGGCCCTTGTGCTGACCGTTGTTGTTGACGAACGCGATGCCCAGGTCTTTCGACGCGCTGCCGTCTTTCTTGATCTTGTAGACGTAGTTGCCGGCCGCGTTGTTGGCTTCCATCACGTAGACGTTCGTCGCGTCCATCGCGATGCCGGCGCGGATGCCGTCGAGATCCCGCATCAGCTTCTGCGGCACGGCGTTGGGGACGTAGGGCAGGGGGGTGCGGCGGACTTCGCCGATCGCTCCGTGGGTGTCAGTCCAGTAGAGGAAGGCGCCGTCGCTGACGACGGTTGCGCTGTTGTTGGCGAGATCCTTGTCGATGGTGACGGGAGCGGCGCCCGTGATGGGGGCGGTCACGAGCCGCGGCGAGGACGCATTGTCCGCGAGCACGATCTCGAACCAGTAGAGGTTGGCGCCGGCGACGTGGAGGCCCGTGACGCGATCGCGGTTGCCGATGTTGGGGATGAGCACCGGCACGGCGGTGGGCGAGATGGACGCCAGCGGCAGGCGGTAGATCTTGTCGATGCCGGCGACGATCTCGCGGTTGACGATGAAGAGGTCGGTCGCGGTGACGACGATGTTCACGCAGCTGAAGATCGTCGCCGTGACGCCCGCCGGGTAGGTGAAGATCTTGGTCGGCGTGGCGTTGTTCGAGTTGAGGGCGACCCGCGTGCCACCCTTCGAAGTGCACTGGTAGGAATACGTGTCGTCGAAGGTGACCGAGTCGACGAAGTAGTTCGACGTGTCGTTCGCGACGTCGGACACGACGGTGCCCGCGGCCGGCGGAGTTGCAGGCGTCGACGGCGCCCGCAGCAAGCGGTACCGAAGGTCGGGCGTCTGGGTCGCGTCGTTGACCTTCTCCCAGGCGTAGAGGTTTCCGTTCAGCAGGTGCGTGCGGCGGTTGAAGCCGGCTTGCACCGCTTCGTTCACGGTCGGCGAAGGGTTGATCACCATCACCGCGATCGGCGCGGCGCCGCCGCCTGTGCCTGCGCCGCCGCCTGTGCCAGTTCCACCGCCCGTGCCGGTTCCACCGCCGGTACCGGTTCCACCGCCGGTACCGGTTCCACCGCCGGTGCCAGTTCCACCGCCGGTGCCAGTTCCACCTCCGGTGCCAGTTCCACCGCCGGTGCCGGTTCCGCCGCCGGTGCCAGTTCCACCGCCGGTGCCAGCGCCACCTCCACCGCCGGTGGCGCTCGGGCTTCCGCAGCCTGTGAGCACTGAGAGGGTGATTGTTCCAACCAGCAACGCGAAACGAGAAGGAGATGGGCGCATGTTTTTAGATGTCAGACCAATCGTCTTGAGCAGGGAAGGAGGAAAACGCGTCGAGGTCTGCGCAGGGCGGTTGAGCAGCTTCTGTGCCGTGGCCCCGAGGTGCATCGCCGCAGGGAAGGCCCAGTTTTGCAGATTTTCCGCGGGCTCTGTCGCGCGACACGTCACGTGACACTCGATGACGCGATTCCTCACCGCACCTGAAGGCGAGCATCGTAGGCGTCGACCAAGGCCACGAGCTGGCCCCAGGTCTCGAAGTCTCGCGGGTCAAGACCCACTTCCGCGAGCGGAACGGTGTGGACGCAGCGGGGATGTCTCTCGAAGTGGCCGCGCGTTCTCGAGTCGATGGCAATGGTGCGCAGGGACTCGATTTGAAGCGAGCGGGCCCCGGCGTCCTTGATGCCTTCGATGAACGGCATCAGATCGCGGACGAGCGTGTGGGGAGAAGCCTGGATGGCGACCGTCAGCTTCGGGGTAGGGTCGAGCGGGCCGGCGTAGGTGTGCAAGTCCAGCAGTTGCTCCAGACGCCCGCGAAAATGAGAGGCCGTCACGGCGCGGACACTCTCGTCACCAAGCACGCCAATGGCTGTGCCACTGACAAACATCTGACCCTCGAATACGTGGAGAACAAGCGCCGGCGGAGGGTTCAGGTCGCACTTCGCGAGGGCCGGCAGTTCGTGACCCCAGTGACCCACAACTTCGTCGGTGATGATCGGCAGCACGTGGCGGGCGTCGTGCGCCATGTCGCGTGTGAAACCGAACGCCGCCGCTCCCAGAAGGCAGCCCACGATGGCTCCACGCGTCTGAATCTGGCGGCGCTTCGCAACCCGATGAACCGCGATGGCGGCGGCGATGACCCAGACGACCACGGTCGCCGAGAATTGAACGTTCGCCGCCGCTGCAAAGCCCCCCTCGAGCTCGAGGGGGTGCTTCATCCAGGCCCGCTGAAGTGCTCCGCGATCCACTCGTAGAACCTGACCCAGCGCGAGCACTGCGCACGCGGCAACGATGCCGAGGATCCATGCATGCGCGCACATTCTTTCCGCGCTGGGGGCAAAGAAAACCGCCGCGATTCGTTGCGCGCGCTATTTCGTCTGTCTCGAACGCGCTGCAAGGTCCCGAAGTTTTCCTGGGAACCCAACGTAGAGCACGCCCAAGGTGATCGCTGCGGCGCCAACCCATGGCAGCGGCACCGCGTGCCACAGCACCCAGTCCTTGCCGAACGCCAGCGCCAAACCTCCAACTGCCATTGTCGCCAAGCCCTGGATTCTGAGTTTGCGCTCTGCAACTGCACGCTCAGACCCCGGACTGTGGAGCGCCGTGTGGACGCTCCTCGAGAAGCCGGTGTGCAGCGCGTAGAGACCGCGACGAAGAGGATAGATGGCCAGACCCATAATCACGAAAAGTCCGCAGATGATTACACCCAGTCTGGCGTTGTCTTTCCCGCAGGCCTTGCAAACATTCAAAAGCCGAACCTTCGCGAAGTCATTGTTCGTCATGCCAGCCTTCTGAAAGCGCTCGAAATCCTCTTTCTCGACTTGCTCGATGACACCTACAAGTGGACCCGCGACGACGTTCTCACAAACAACGTCGTGATCGAATCGTGCAACGACATCAATCCCATTGGAGCGTGCCGGGAAAAACGTGTGCCCCGTTCTGATGGTCGCGTCGCAACGCCAGGGCGCACCATGAATTGCAACCCATTGACGGCCACCGGCGGAGGCCTCGATTGCCCCGTTGGTGTCAACCGACAGGGGTTCGTCACCGAACCGCTGGTAGTCCAAGAATGCCTGACGCCCGAGAATCAGAAACACCGCCACCATCAGCGCACCGGCGGCAACCGAGTAACCACTTTCCAGAAAGGCTAAGAACGACTTCACAGTCGATCACCGCCAAGCCTGGCGACGGCCGACGCGATGCCCGTTAGAAGCATCGCCGCAACATGGACGGCACCAAATCTCTCCATGCTGTGTCCGAGGCTTCCGTAGACCCATCGAGCAATCGGCAGCAACGAGGCAAGCTGATCGCCTGAGACCGCGCCCTTCGAGGTGCAAACACCGTCCCCACCAGCCGCAGAAAATCGTGAACAGGGTCGGGAGCACAGCCGCGATTCGGGCGTGGCGCAGACACAGACACCGAAACGAATACACCCCGAC
>JAYUXE010000892.1:0-8346 GCA_043753165.1 Archangiaceae bacterium
CTCTGCAGGAAAATGACGCCCACGATGATCAACCCCGCGGCCACCACCGCGGCCACCGACATGCCGACCACCAGGTTGGTGTCGATGCGGTTGCGGCCCACCAACGTGAAGAGCCCCGCAAAGAACAGCACCACCACGTCTCCGGCCGCGATGACGACGCCAGTCACCATCAACGCAATCGGGCCGCCCATGCCCGGGCGAAGGCCTTCGAGCCGTTCGAACTCGGCATCGAGCTGCCGCCGTGACCAACCCACGTACTGCGCAGGCATCACCGGCACTTCGTCCTCCACCAACTTGAACCTCGCCGAAAGGTCCGACGCGCTCGGCTCGAACCCCGTCATCACCACCACTGCGAGCAAAGAGAGCATTTGTCAGAACCGGGCCATCAACAGGGGGAAGGTCAGCGACGCCTGCGGCATCGGAGGAAGCGGCAGCGGCGGAGGCCCGACGGGAGGCGGCCCGATGATTTCCGGCTCGGCCGGAGGCGCCACGTACCGCGGGGTGTAGGGGCGTTCGGCATCGTTCAGGTCGTTGAGCTGCGCCGACACCTCGTCCATCTGGGCGCTGTAGACGCGCCGTTCGGGAAGGATGCGCGAGACCATGATGCCGCCGATGACGACGGCCGCCACGGAGGTGGTCGCGAGGACCCCGAAGACGGCTCCAATCGGAACATTGACGCCCCGAAAGCCAGACGTCGCGAGGCCGGAGAGCGCGTAGGCGCAGACGGTGAGCACGGCCCCACCGCCCGCCATCAGCGAAATCGGCAGGCCGAGGCCGGGGCGTGCATCCGACAGGCGCTCGTATTCTGCCGTCAGCTCACGGTGGCCCCAGCCCGTGTACGCCGGAACCTGCGGAACCTCGTCGGCGATGAGCCGCATGCTCCGCGGCGCGTCCGCACTGGCGATCATCAGCAGCAGGGCCGTGGTCAACATCGCGCGGGAAGCTAGCAGAGCAAGGGTGGGCGGGCCGACTAAGGCGCCACGCGCCGCCGCCCGTCGTTCGTGCGAGCCACCGACGCGTCGTCGGGAAATCCCTTCGCGCGATCCCACAGCTGACAGGTGACCGCCTGGTGTGACTGGTCGAGCCCTTCGCAGTAATTCGTGAACAGACACCGCCGCACCGAATCGCCGTCGCCGCGCCGCACCTTCTCGAACCAGTCGGGGTCCGCCAGCGACTGCCGCGCGCTCGCGATGATGTCTGCCGTGCCGTTGGCCAACGCATCCTCTGCCTGCCAGTAGCTCGCGATGCCACCGCACGCGACGACCGGGGTTGAAAGCCCCGCCGAGACGAGCGCCCGCTTCACCACCGCAATCGCTTCGAGGTTCCTCCCGAAGGGACCCGGCGAAGCGATGTTCGTGGTGGGCATGCACTCCTGCCCCGAAGGGCCCGTGTACGGATACGCGGCCTGCCCGACCTTCGGCTGCCGCGCGTCCTCGAACTTTCCTCCGCGCGAAAGAGAGAGGAAGTCGAGTCCCGCCCGCGCGAGCCCGACCCCGAAGTAAGCCGCATCGTCCGGCCGATTCCCTTCCTCGATGATTTCATCGGCGAGAAACCGGCACCCGAGCGCTGTCGTCGGCTTCAACGCCTTCCGTACCGCCGCCGCAACTTCGAGCGGCAACCGCAGCCGATGCTCGCGCGTTCCACCGTACCCGTCGCCCCGGTCATTCCGCGCAGAGAGGAAGGACGCCATCGTGTACGCGTGCGCGTAGTGCAGTTCGATGCCGTCGAAGCCCGCTTGCTCACAGCGCCGCGCCGCATCGCCAAACAACGGCGGCAACGTCTGCGGCAGCGCAGCGAGGTGCGGCACGTCGACGTCGGTCACCCGTTCGCGCCACCCCTGCCGGTACGCCTCGCGCTCTCTCTCGTTCAACAACGCGTCCAGTTCGGGCTCTGACAGCGACATCAGCTTCGCCCGCGCATCGCCTGCTCCGAGCGCCGCGATGAGCCGCGGCGTCAGCGTCAGGAACCGCTGCAGGTACGCCTCGCGCGTCGGCCGGCGCTTGATGCCCAGAAAGTCGATCAGCTGAATGAAGAGCCGCGTCTGACCGCCGCTGGCTTCCTGCACCGCCTTCACCAACTTGCGAAGGCCCGGCACGAACCGGTCATGCCCCGCGCGCAACAGCGGCCCCGAAGGCACGTCACGAATGCCCGTCGCCTCGACCACCACCACCCCCGGCCGCCCCTTCGCGAACCGCGCGTACCATTCGCACACCGCGTCGGTGACGAACCCATCGTCGGTCGCGCGCCACGGCACCATCGCGGGCACCCAGGTGCGGGTCAGCGCCGCGACGGGCCCCAGCTGCACTGCAGAGAACCAGCGCCCCTTCGACGCCTCTTCCGCCGTCGGCCAACGCGGAATCGCCAACAGCTTTTCGCGGCGCCGATCGGTCATGAAAATGCCACTTAGCCCACTCGCTAGGCGGGAGCGTGGCGGGTAAGGTGCGCCGCCTTCGGCCGCCCTTCACCCGCATCAAAACTTTCCCCTATGAATCGACATCTTCTCGCCCCCCTCGCGTTCGCGGCACTGAGCGTGTGCCTTCTCGGTTGCCCCTCGAACTCCGTCTGCGGTGACGGCGTCAAAGCGTCTGACGAAGAATGCGACGACGGCAACGCCAAATCGGGCGACAGCTGCAACCCCGGCTGCACGCTGCCGAAGACCGATGGCGGCACGGGCGGCGGCTCGGGCGGGGGAAGTGGCGGTGGCTCAGGCGGTGGCAGCGGCATGGCCGTCTGTGGCAACGGCGTCGTCGAGGGCACCGAAGCATGTGACGACAACAACACCGTCCCGAACGACGGCTGCGAGCCGGTGACCTGCACCGTCACCGCGCAGACCTGCGGCAACATGATGCGCGAAGGCACCGAAGAATGTGACGACGGCAACCAGACCGCGCTCGATGGCTGCGAGCCGACCTGCAAGCTCACCTCGACCCCGACCGAGACGTGCCCCAACATTCCGGCGGCGCCTGACGCGGGCACCTGCACCATCACTCCGGGCGACGGCAACAAGCTCTTCACCGCCGTCATCCTCGCGACCGACAAGACGTTCGTCGGCGGCCAGGTGCTCGTGAACGCGGCCGGCAACATCACCTGCGTCGGGTGCAACTGCGCGACGTCTGCCGGAGGCGGGGCGGCCACCAAAATCGTCTGCCCCAACGCCGTCCTTTCTCCCGGCCTCATCAACACCCACGACCACATGACGTTCGGCCGCGTGCCGTACGTGCCGACCGCAGCAGTCGCCGACGAGCGCTACGAGCACCGCCACGACTGGCGCGTCGGCGGCGCGGCCCACGACAACCACACCAAGATTTCGAACCAGTCTGGAATTCTTCCGCAGAACCTTCGCTGGTCCGAGCTGCGCCAGGTGATGTCGGGCACCACGTCCGTCATCACTGCCGCGACGTTCAGCACTGCCGGCAACGGCGGCATGCTGCGCAACCTCGACAGCGCCGCCGGGCAAGAAGGGCTCGGCGAAGGCACCGTCAACTCGCAGACCTTTCCCCTCGGTGACACGGGTGGCCTCGAGCTCACCAGCGGCTGCGCCTACCCGGCCACCGCCATCGATACCCCGTCGGCGATTCCCGCCGCGTCTGCCTACCTGCCGCACGTCTCTGAAGGCATCGAGGCTTCTGCCGCGAACGAGTTCCGCTGCGTCTCGAGCACCGCGAACGGCGGCCAGGATTTGCTCGGGCCCCGCACCAGCATCGTTCACGGCATCGGCCTCAAGGCCGCGGACATCGGCCTGCTCGCGGTGAAGAAGTCGGGCCTCATCTGGAGCCCCCGCAGCAACGTCAGCCTCTATGGCGACACCGCCTCGGTGCCGACCTACGTGCGCATGGGCGTCAACGTCGCGCTGGGCATGGACTGGGTCATCTCGGGCTCGATGAACATGCTGCGCGAGCTGCGCTGCGCGTCGAGCCTCAATGACCAGCGCTTCAACAAGACCTTGAGCGACGAACAGCTGTGGCGCATGGCCACCTCGGCCGCCGCCGACGTCACGCAGGTCGGTGAGAAGGTCGGCCGCATCCAGGTCGGAAAAATCGCCGACCTCGCGATGTACCGCCGCCAGGGCACCAAGACCCACCGCAGCGTCATCGACGCCGAAGCCGCAGACGTCGTGATGACGATGCGTGGCGGCAAGGTGCTGTTCGGTGACCAGCCCCTCGTCGCGGCCTTCGACAGCGCCGCGATGTGCGAGACCATCGACGTGTGCGGCACGATGAAGGCCGTCTGCACGAAGTCCGAGTTCACCACCCCCGCGTCGGCCACGGTTCCCGCGCGCACGCTCGCCGAGCTCCAGGCGGCGAACACGATGCTCTACCCGCTGTTCTTCTGCGGCCAGCCGATGAACGAGCCCAGCTGCGATCCGCAGCGCGCCGCCCGCAACACGAAGAACGGGTCGACCACGTACACCTCGGCCTCGACCTCCGACCTCGACGGCGACGGCATTCCCAACGGCATGGACAACTGCCCCGACATCTTCAATCCGGTTCGCCCGATGGACAACGGCAAGCAGGCCGACCAGGACGGCGACGGCAAGGGCGACCCGTGCGACGTGTGCCCGCTGAACGCGAACAGCACCGCGTGCGCGATGCTGAACCCGAACGATGCCGACGGCGACGGCGTGCTGAACGGCGTCGACAACTGCCCGGCCGATGCGAACCCGGCGCAGACGGACACCGACGGCGACCTGAAGGGTGACGCGTGCGACGCGTGCGCGGCCCCGAACCCGGGAGCCCAGGCGTGCCCCGCCACCATCTACACCGCGAAGGCGCCGGGCGGCGGTCTGCTCGGCCAGAGCATCTCGCTGGGCAACGTGCTCGTCACCGCGGTGCACAGCTCGGGCTTCTTCCTGCAGGTTCACGAGGGCGAGACGGGCTACACGACGCGCACCAACTCGGGCATCTTTGCGTACAAGCCGGGCGCGGGCGTCTCGGCCGGTGACCGCATCAACATCACCAGCGCGGTGCCCACCGACTACTTCGGCCAGCTCGAGCTCGTGCAGGTCGTGTTGCCGGTTGGCGCGGACGGCGGCACGGCGATTCTCACCTCGGGCAATCCGCTTCCTGCGCCCACGGTCGTTGCGAACCCGGCCGA
The DNA here is from genome assembly GCA_043753165.1 of Archangiaceae bacterium. Classification (GTDB taxonomy): domain Bacteria; phylum Myxococcota; class Myxococcia; order Myxococcales; family Myxococcaceae; genus JAGSPQ01. Next base: position 5,095 of record JAYUXE010000892.1, read on the forward strand.
CATCGCCACCGACGGCGGTCTCGCACAGGGCCTCGAAGGCGTGCTCGTCTCGATGACCAACCTCACGGTCACCGACGCAGCGCCTCCGGCCGGCCAGTCGGACCCGCTGCCGACCAACGAGTTCGCCGTCAACGGCGGGCTGCGCGTCGACGACCTGCTGTACAAGATTCCGGTCGCCCCGGTGCTCGGCCAGCAGTTCGCCGGCCTCACGGGCATCCTGAATTTCCGCAATGGCAACATGAAGGTCGAGCCGCGGAATGCGGCCGATGTGCTGGCGGGAGCCCCTTTGCTGGCGGCAATCGAGCCGGCGCAGACGTTCATTCGTGAAGGCGCCACGGGCACGCTGCCGGCGCCGCTGACGGTGCGCCTCACCAACATCTGGACGAGTGATGTCGCGGTCGACGTGCAGTCGACGAGCGTGACGAACCTCGTGGTCGGTGACGGCGGGCTCGTCATCGTGCCGATGGGCAGCCTCACCGCGCCCATTCCGCTCACCGGAGTTCTGCAGGGCGATGCAGGCGTCGTCGCCACGCTCGGCACCTCGACTCGAACTGGCTCGGTGCGCGTCCTCGGCCTCACCGAGCTCTCGACCCTGACGGCGCTGACTCCTGTCGCGGCGAACGTGTCGCCCGGTGGCAAGGTGACGTTGACCGCGAAGCTCGACATTCCTTCGGCGACGCCGACCGTCGTGAACATCGCGGTCGCTCCGGCCGCATTCGGTACCGCGCCGGCGACGGTCACGGTTCCGGTGGGCCAGGTCGAAGCGTCGTTCGACTTCACGGCGGATCCCCAGGCGATGGGCAGCGGCTCGGTGACTGCATCGGTTGGCGCCTCGATGAAAGTGACGGCCATCTCGGTGCAGGCGGTGAGCACCAACCACCTGGTCATTTCGGAAGTCGCCATCAAAGGCGTGGTGGCCGACGGTGGCACGGCGCTCGCGAACAGCGACGAGTTCATCGAGCTCTACAACCCGACGGCGGCGCCCATCGACGTCAGCGGTTGGAAGCTGCAGTACAAGAGCGCGACCGGAGCCGCCTGGCAGGACAAGGCGGTTCTTCCCGTCGGTACGTCGATTGCGGCGCGCAGCTACTTCCTGGTCGCGTCGAAGAGCTACGCCGGCACGGTGGTACCCGACCTGTTGCTGACCATCGACATCGGCCTCGCCGGTGACTCGGGCCACGTGCGCCTCGGCACGCAAGACGTCTCGACCGCGAAGGTCGACCCGGAAGAAGTCGACCGCCTCGGCTACGGCCCGTTGGCGGACTCGCCCGAAGGCGGCGGCAAGACGGTGGCGACGACCACGGGCCTCCAGACGTTCGAGCGCAAGGCAACGCCTGGCTCGACCGCGGCTTCGATGGCGCCGGGCGGCATGGATGTGCTGAAGGGCAACGGGCTCGACACCAACCAGAACGCCGACCAGACGATCGCCGACGGTGGCTTCGCCGCGGGTGACTTCATCATCCGCGCGGTCCGCGACCCGCAGAGCAGCACCAGCCCCGCCGAGCCCTAGACGTTGGGCTCGAGCCCTTCGAGCGAAGTGAAGCCCGGTGAGCGCATTGGCCGCTACACCGTGCTGCGCCGGTTGGCCTCGGGTGGAATGGCCGAGGTCTACCTGGCGCGCCACGAAGGGCCGAAGAACTTCTCGAAGCTGGTCGTCATCAAGCGGGTGCTGCCGGGCCTGCTCGACACCGAGAAGTTCATCGCGATGTTTCTCGACGAAGGCCGACTCGCGGCGCGGCTCTCACACCCGAACATCGCGCAGACGTTCGAGCTCGGTGAGCACGACGGCGGCTTTCACATCGTGATGGAGTACGTGCCGGGCGAATCGCTGAACCGCCTGGTCAAACGCGCGGTGCTCGAGGCGAAGCCGGTTCCGCCGGGCGTCGTGCTGCGCATCGCGATGCAGGTGCTCGAGGCCCTGGACTACGCGCACGAACTCAAGGGAGATCGCGGTGAGTGGTTGCAGGTCGTGCACCGCGATGTCAGCCCGACCAACGTGCTCATCACGTACCACGGGCAGGTGAAGCTCCTCGATTTCGGCATCGCGCGGTCGACGGCGCACGAGCACCACACGCAGATTGGGACGGTGAAGGGGAAGGGCGGGTACATGTCGCCCGAGCAGGCGCAGGCAGGCACGGTCGACCAGCGAACCGATTTGTATGCGGTGGGCTCGCTGCTCTACCTGCTCACCACGGGGCACGGGCCATTCGACGGGGAAGGCGATGTGTTTGCGATGATGAAGGCCGCGATCGACGGCCGGTTCCCCCGCCCCAGCGCGCGGAACCCCAACGTGCCGGCAGAGCTCGAGGCAATCATTCTGAAGGCGACCGCGCTCAAGCCAGACCAGCGGTACGCGACTGCGGGCGAGATGTTGGGGGCAATCGAAGAGCACGCAGCATCGCAGCGCCTCTTTCCCAGCTCGCGCGAGCTGACGAACTTCATCAAGCAGCTGTTTCCCGAACGCGTGGAGCTCGCGCGCAGCTTCGACCAGGCGGCCGATGCGGCGACGGCGGCGAAGCTTGCCGAGAGCCTCGTGGAAATCGAGAGCAGCGAGATTGTCGCGACGCCGACGAGGCTCGCGCGCGGCCGGCCCGTGCCGAAGCCGTCGCGCCTTCCGTTGAAGCACATCGAGACCGAGAAGATGCCGCTGCAGGTGGGGCCGCTGGTTCGGGTCAACACGAAGACGGTGCCGTTGAGCACCGCGAAGCTGCCGCTTCCGACGAACGAAACCGCGGAGGCGCTGACCGCGGTGCCCGAGATGAACCAGCGCCGCACGCAGGAAGCACTGGTGCAGTTTCGCGACGCGTCGGAAGAAGAAACGAAGGCGGTTCCGGACGGGCGTTCGAGTGGCCGCACCCTCAGCGTCGAGCAGGAATTGCCGACCGCGCACGGCGCCGACACCATTGATGGGTCGTCGCGCACGCTGGCTCCTGTTCGCAGCCGGCCGCAGCAACAGGGCTTCGTCGTCAACAGCAACGCTTGGGCGTTCGTCGTCGCGGGGCTCGCCGCGGTGCTGCTCGGAATCGCGGTGATGTGGGCGCTGGGCGCGGATTAGCCACCGATTATCTGCGGAAGGCTTCCGCAGATTGAGCCCGCGTGAAAGCGCACCAGCCCTCGTGAGAGCGCCATGGTGAGCGCTTCGGCGGGTCCACGAAACAGCTCGCCTCGTTCGGTGAGGACGCACGTCCCGGCGTGCTCGGGCGGCAGCGTTGCGACGATGATTCTCGCGGTCGCCACCATCGTGTGCCACTG
>JAYUXE010000893.1:0-3605 GCA_043753165.1 Archangiaceae bacterium
TGCAAATCTTCGACGTCACCCCGATTCTCAAAGGCGCCACCACCTTTGCCGGAGCGGCCCTCTTCTCCACCCCCGCCGTCCGCGCCTACGACGCCAACACCCGTCTTCACCTCTCCACCGCAGCCGACGGCTCGCCGATGCTCAGCTACGCCACGGGCCGCGAACCGCCGCACGATGCGACCAGCGTCGGCCTGTCGGAAGAGTTTCTCTACGACGTCTCGGACGCGATGGCGCCGCGCGACGTCACGCCGCAGGTCACGTTGGTGAATGGCATTCAGACGAACTACTGGGGGTACGGGTACCAGTTCGGCTGGGCGCGCGCGCAGGGGGGCCGCTTCGCCGGGGCCTTCTTCTACCGCGCGGCCTTCGGCGTCCTCGAGATTCACCAGTGGACGCCGCCGCTCAACCGCCCGCCCACCATCACTTCGACCCCGGTGACGATGGCGACGGTGAATCGGGCGTACAGCTACCAGGTGACGGCGACGGACCCCGAAAACAAGGCGCTGACGTTCACGAAAGTGTCGGGCCCGCCCGGCCTCGACTTCTTGAACCTCGGCGAAGTGACCTGGGTGCCGGGGCCGGAAGCGATTGGAGATCATCCCGTCGCCATCACCGTGTCCGACGGGAAGAACATCATCCCGCACAGCTGGACCATCACCGTGGCGTTGCCGGGTGTCGATGCGGGCACGAAAGACGGCGGCAGCGGGACGGACGGCGGCACGAACCCGACGAAGCCGGGCGGCGGTTGCGGTTGCTCGACGGGCGGCGCTCCGTTTGCGCTGCTCGCGTTGCTGAAGCTCGCTATTCGTCGGCGGGTTTCTCGCCCTTCTGAATGAAGCCGTATTTCTCGAGCTTGTAATAAAGCGCGCTGGTCTTGATGCCGAGCAGGCGCGCCGTCTCGGTCTTCACCTTGTTCGCCTTGTCGTAGGCGCGTTCGATCAGCTGGCGCTCGAGGTCTTCGAGAATGTCGGGCAGCGGGCGATCGCCATGCGGAATCGGCAGCGCACCCTGGACGCTCTGCGCACGAAGGCTGGCGGACTGCAGGAACGCGGGCAGCTCTTTCTCGTCCAAGCAATCGCCCTCGGCAAAGACGAGTGACTGTTCGATCGCGTTCTCGAGCTCGCGCACGTTACCGGGCCACGCATAGCGGCACAGGGCCGACAGCGCAGCGGGCGTCACCGACTTCACCTTCGCGTTGATCCGCGCGGCGTGCTTCGCGATGAAGTGGCGCGCGAGAACGCCGATGTCTTCCGGCCGTTCACGAAGCGGAGGCAGGTTCAGCGGCACGATGTGCAGACGGTAGTAGAGGTCTTCGCGGAAGCGGCCCGCGGCGACTTCGGCCTTGAGGTCGCGGTGCGTCGCGCTCACCACCCGCACGTTGACCTTCACCGTCTCTTCGCCGCCGACGCGCTGAATCTCGTGCTGCTGCAGGACGCGAAGGAGCTTCGTCTGCACCGTCGCCGAAATCTCGCCGATTTCGTCGAGGAAGATGGTGCCGCCATCGGCGAGCTCGAAGCGGCCGAGCTTTCGTTTCACTGCCCCGGTGAACGCGCCGCGCTCGTGACCGAACAGCTCGCTTTCCAGAAGCGTCTCGGCCAGCGCGGCGCAGTGGGTGACGATGAACGGGCCGCTCGCACGGGGTGACTGGTCGTGCAGCATGCGCGCGACGAGCTCTTTGCCGGTGCCGGACTCGCCGTGAATGATGACGGTCGCATCGCTCGCCGCGGCCTTTCGGGTCTTGTCGAGCAGCTGCCTGATGGGCTCGCTCTCGCCGACCATCGCCTGCCCGCGCGCGGCGTCCGACGCGATGACTTCGTGGTGCGCCTTGAGCTTCGCGACCTGCGCGCGTGCGTTCGAGAGCTCGAGCGCCGAGCTGACCTTCGCGCGCAGCACGTCGGGCGTGAAGGGTTTGGTGAGGAAGTCGGCGGCTCCGTATTTCATCGCGTCGACGGCGACTTCGATGGTGCCGAAGGCGGTGACGACCAGCGCGACGGCGTTCGGGTCGAGGACCTTGAGGCGCTTCACGACCTCGATGCCGTCGATCGCGTCCATCTTGAGGTCGGTGACCACGAGGTCTGCTGGCGACTTTTCGTACGCGGCGAGCCCGTCGAGGCCGCTGCGGAAGGCGAAGACGTCGTGGCCGCTTTTCTTCAGCGTCACGGCCATGCCTTCACGCATGGTGTCGTTGTCGTCGATGATGATGACGCGGGCCATGGGGCCGGGCACTCTACACGCCATGACGAAACTGGCGTCGCTTCTTGCGGCCTTCGACGGTGAAGACGAGAAAGAACGCGCCGACCTCGCGCAGATGCGGACCTTCGCCGAGTCGTTGGCTGAACCGTTTTCGCGCTCGCAGTGGCCGGCGCATTTCACGGGCAGCGCGGTGGTGGTGAGCCCCGACGGAAAGCGCGTGGTGATGGTGATGCACGCGAAGCTGAAGCGGTGGTTGCAGCCGGGCGGTCACGCGGACGCGGCGGATTTGGGTTCGATGGCGCAGACGGCGTTGCGGGAAGCGCGGGAAGAGACGGGGCTCGAGGTGAAGCTGTTCTCGGATGAGCCAATCGATGTCGACGTGCATGTGATTCCGGCGCGGAAGGACGAGCCCGAGCATCGGCACCTCGACGTGCGGTACCTGGTGGTCGCGGCGAACCCCGAGGCGCTCGCGCGTGATCCGAACGAGTCGCACGGCGCGCAGTGGTTGGCGTGGGACGAGGCGGTCGCGCGCGCGGACGAAGCGCCGTTGAAGCGGATGCTGTTGAAAGCGCGCGCGCGGATGCAACGCGGCTGAGGATCGCCGGCTTCCCCCGGGATGATTGGCTGCTGCGCGTCGTGGTAGTTGCAGCGCCATGCGCGCTGCCTGCCTTGCTGTGGTCGTCCTTGCTCTGGGTTGTGGGTCGTCAAGCACCAGCGGATCCGGCGGCGGCTCCGCAGCGGGCGGTGGCTCGGCGGCAGGCGGTGGCTCGGCCGCAGGCGGTGGCTCGGCCGCAGGCGGTGGTTCGGCCGCAGGCGGTGGTTCGGCCGCAGGGGGTGGCTCGGCAGCAGGGGGTGGTTCGGCAGCAGGAGGTGGTTCGGCAGCAGGAGGTGGTTCGGGTGGTGGCTCCGCGACGGACGCCGGGATCCCGTTCGAGATGGAGCCGAACAACGGAGCGACGGCGACGCAGCTCGACAGCATCACGGTGCCCGGCGCGAAGCAGGGCGCGATCGGCACCGCGAACGACCTCGACATCTACGCACTGCCGCTGACGGCTGGTCAGCGTCTGCGCTGGACGCTCGACAGCAACAGCTCGTCATTCGCGCCGTACCTCTCGATCTCCGAGGCGATGAACACGGTGCCGATCGTCGTCGCGCGAGGCACAGTCGGCGGCTCGGTCTTTCTCGAGCAGCTCGTGGTGAAGACGGCGACCTACCTCGTCATCGCCCGCGACGCGCGCAACGTTCCCTCGAGCACCTCACAAAACGCAGGCAGCGCGCAGCACACCTACGTGCTCAACAACGCAGTCTCCACCGTCACGCCGACGACCGTCCTCGTCCCCAGCACGACGCCCGCCACGTTCGCCTCGCGTTACGCGAACGCCGTCTTCCGGTTCACGCTCACCACGTCGACC
>JAYUXE010000894.1:0-3602 GCA_043753165.1 Archangiaceae bacterium
GGCGCCGCGTTCGCGATTGTGCTGATCGAGGTCATCCCCACGCCGACGCTGCTGACGTTTGCGGCGCTGCTGTACGCGGTGACGTTCTGGTGCATGGAGATCGGCCGCCGCTACGTGCCAGCGGTGAACAAGATCCTGATGGGGTTCTTCAAGCCCATCGCCCATGCGCACGAAGCGACGCGCATCAACTCGTCCACCTGGTACGCGACGGCGCTGGTGGCGCTGACGTTGACGCGCTCTCCGGTGCTCTGCGTGGTCGCGGTCGGAATCCTCGGCGTGGGCGACCCACTGGCGGCCCTGGTCGGCCGGCGCTTCGGGCGGATCAAGCTGATGCACGGCCGTTCGCTGGAAGGCACGTTGACCTTCTTCGTCAGCGGCATGCTCGTCGCGTTCGGGCTGCTGCGGATGCTGCACGGCGAAGTCGGCATCGGCTCAGCCCTTGCGATCTCTGCCGCGGCCGCGCTGTTTGGTGCGCTCGCCGAGTTGTTGAGCCTTCGGGTCGATGACAACTTGTCCGTGCCGCTGGCCGCGGGCCTGGGCGGGGCGATTGCGATGGCTGTGTTCGCGTAGTCCGGCGGTTTCTGCTCAGTCCAACTTCGGGGGTTCGCTGGGCGGGTTCCCGGCGACGCGCACGCAGTTCCGGCCGGCATGCTTCGCGGCGTACAGCGCCTTGTCGGCTGCGCTGATCAACGCGTCCTTCACCAGCGCATCGTCGGGAAATGCAGCCACGCCCACGCTGACCGTCAACGTCCCGCCGGGCTGCACGTGCTGGTCGACGAACCCGAACGCCGCGATCGACGCCCGCAGCCGTTCAGCGCGCACCACCGCGCCTTCCTTGTTGGTCTGCGGCAACAGCACCACGAACTCTTCACCGCCATAGCGCGCCGCGATGTCGGTGATCCGCCCGCGGAACCGAAGCTCGGGAAGGTCGCCGGTGTCGGTGAGGATCAGCGCCAGCTGCCGAAGCAGCTCGTCGCCGGCGGGGTGGCCGAGCTTGTCGTTGTAGTTCTTGAAGTGGTCGACATCGAGGAACACCAGCCCCACCGGGTTCCCGTATCGCGCGCCGCGGGCGAGCTCGGCAGTCAGCGCTTCCTGGAAGTAGCGGTGGTTGTAGAGGCCCGTGAGCCCATCGCGCAGCGCCAGCTTCTCGAGCTCCGCGTTCGCGGCCCGCAGGCCAGCCGTCGCGTCCATCACCTGCTGCTGCAGCTTGCGTTCGTGGTCCTGCAGGTCGGACAGCGCGCGGGTGAGCAGGGTGTTCTTCAGGTGCAGCGCCTCGACGAGCTCCTTGTTTTCCATCTCCAGCGCGCGTTCGCGCAGCGCGCCATGCACGACTTCTTTGAGCTCCAACAACCGCACCGGCTTGTTCAGGAACCGGTGAACGCGCGCCTTGTTGATCGCATCGCGCAGCTCATCGATGCGTTCCGACGCGGTCAGCAGCACGCGCACCGCATCAGGCCTGAGCTCGGCCGCCTTCTCGAGCAGTTGGATGCCGGTGAGCCCCGGCATCATGTGGTCGGCGACGATCGCGTCGAAGGGCTCTTTGCCGAGCAGGTACAGCGCTTCAACCCCGTCGGCGGCGGTGGTGATTTGAAACTCGCGGCCGAGGTAGTCGGCGAGCATCCGGACGATGTCGCGATCGTCGTCGACGAGGAGCAGGCGCCACCGGGTTCCGTCGTTCGCCAAATCGTGCACCCCCGCGCGAATCATAGACCCGCAGACCGCATTGGCTTCATTTCCTGCTTTCGCCGGGCGGCGGGCCAAGCGAGAGTCGCGGCACAGCATGCCGAATGACGTACGACCGCGACTCGGGGGAGCGGTGGCAGCGACGCTGCTCCTCCTTTTACCGTTTGCCTCTCTGGCGCAGGAGCCCGACGACGCGGGCGTTCCTGGCGGCGAGGTCGATGCAGGCCTCGAAGATGTGATCGATGCCGGCGTCGAGGCGGTGGTGTTCGATCCGGCCGCTCCGGACGAGGCGGGGCTCGAAGCGCTGCTGGCCGAGCAGGTCGGGTCGGCGGCTTCTCGCACCACAGAGTCCGGCAGCGACGCGCCTGGCACGACGTGGTCGATCAGCGGCACGGACCTGAAGCGGTACGGCATTCAATCGGTGGAAGAGGCGATTCGGTTCCTCGGCCACGGCATGACCAGCTACGAGTACGACCAGCGGCTCAACGCGGCGTTCGGCGCGCGCGGCTATTTGTCGGACAACATCGGCCTGCACATCGCGATCTTGATCGACGGCAACCAGGCCGGCGGCAGCGCGAAGACGGCACGTGGAACGCAGCAGTACATGATGCCGATCGAGCTCGTCGATCACATCGAGATCGTGCTCGGCCCCGGCTCGGTCATCTACGGCAACAGCGCGATGCTGGGCGTGGTCAACATCGTCACGCGCAAGGGCGCGTCGCTGGAAGAGGCGCACGTCGTGGCGCAGGTGTCAGGCGGGACCGCAGCCGACAAGTGGGCGAAGGACGCGACGTGGGGCGAGGTGTGGGGCAGGGCGGCGGTCTACGGCGGCACGAAGCTGACCTTCCGCGGGGATCCCTTCGATCTGGCGGTGCACTTCGCCGCCCGGTGGGATCGCCAGCAGGGCCGCAGCGCGTGGCGCCCGATCATCGGAATCGACCCCTATGCCGATCGCTTTGGCGCCTACGAGCGCGAAGACGTCTTCAACCGCGACGTGCACAGCCGGTTGTTCGCGCGGGCGACGTGGCGCAAGTGGACCTTCATGTCGACCGTCGCCATCGGCCAGACGACGGGCACGGGCCCGATCGAGGCCAGCGGCAAGAGCAGCGCGTTCGAGCCCGAGTACATGCTCGACGCAACGTGGGCGAGCCAGGTCGGAACTCGCGGCGACCTCTCGCTGCGCGCGTACATGGTCGTCTTCGATTCGTACGCCACGCTGGTTCCAGTGCACAACGACGTGGCGAAGTGCCGGGCCACCGTTCGCGTCGATGAATGCGTGGACACACTGCACTACGTGAACTTCCGCCCGTTCATCGAGCCGATTCTCACGTGGGACTGGAACCAGAACGGCACGCACGTCACCACGCTGGGAGCGCAGTTCTTCATCGACGGCAGCGTGATCACCTCGGGCGTCGCGGCGACCCGCGGCGGAAACGTGGACTACGACAACCCGATTGTCGCCCCGCTTCCGAATGCGGCGGCGTACATCCAACACATCTGGCGTGCGAAGTACGCGAGCATCAACGCCGGCCTGCGTGGCGACGTGGGCTTCCTCGGTTGGGCGATTTCGCCGCGGCTCGCGATCACCGCGAACCCGTGGACGAACGGCACGGTGAAGGCGGTGTTCTCGACGGGCTTCCGGAACCCGAGCATCACCGAACGTTTTCTCGAGATCGAAAACTTCCTCACCGCGAATCCCGACATCAAGGCCGAGCACGTCTACTCGGGTGAGGTGGGGCTGGCGCAGCGGCTGGGGGCGCAGAACCTGCAGTTGGCCGTGTTCGCCGCGGTGTGGGACGGGTTGATCACGACGCGCGGCATCGTGGTCAACGGCGCCTACTCGTCACAGTTCGCGAACATTCGCACCGTGTGGTCCGCGGGGGCGAACTTCGCGTGGCAGGGCTCGTACAAGGCGCTGG
>JAYUXE010000895.1:0-3601 GCA_043753165.1 Archangiaceae bacterium
GGCGTCCGAGCTTGAGTCGAGCTCGAGCGCCGTCGGGCTCGTGCGGACGTGAAAGTTAGCGGTGCGCCGTGAGCCACGCATTCACGCATGCAAGCCTGCAGCGGCGCTTCACGGCGATGTCAGCTCGAGCGTGTTTGTCACCTGGCCCCCACCTCACCGGGTAGGGGAACCCCGCTGGGCATTCGCGGCGCTCATTCCCGCAAGGGCTCTTGCGCGCGAGGCCCTTTTTCCGGGCGAACCAATCACTTGCACTGATTTTTGCAGGACGTCGGCGCGTCGGCCACGAACTCTTCGCAGGTCTGCGCTTTGATCGCCGGCTCGCAGGCGGACGCGTTCATCGCGTCGAACGTCTTTCCGTCCTTGCAGGTCGTCGACAGCGCGCAGAACGCCTTGAATTGCGTCTTGCAGCTCTCGAGGTCCGAGCCAATCTTCAAGGCCGCCTTCGGGCAGGTCCACATCTTCTCGCACTGCGCCCCGACTTGTTCCTCACACGCAGTTTGCGGCGTCAGCGGCACGCCTCCACAGGCGAAGAAACCAAAGGTGGCGACGACGGCAATGAAACGGCGCATGGGTGAAGCCTCGTTGAGTGTGGTTCCCGGAAGTGGGAACGTGTGCGCGTTCTCAACGAAAGGTGGGCGCTGGAAATTCAAGCCGAAGGCTTCACCCAGGGGCGAATGTCGATGCCCAGCATCCCGGCGCTTTGCGCGGCCTGCATGCCCAGGTCGCTGTCTTCGAAGACGATGCAGCCCTTCGGGTCGACGCCGATTCGGCGCGCGGCTTCGAGAAACACGTCGGGCTCGGGCTTGTGGCGCTCGGTGTCTTCTGCGCCGACGACGGCCTGGAACCAGTCGAGCGCGCCAATCACCTGCAGCGTCTTGCGCACCACCCAGCCTTCGCCGCCGCTCGCGACCGCCATCGGAAGCACGCCGCGGTACCGGCTCGCGATGTCGAGCACCACCGCGATCGGCGTCACTTCGCTCAGCTTCTCGACGTACCGGTGTTCCTTGTCGACGACCATCTTCGCGATCGCTTCGGGCGACTTCGGCTTGCCCTGCTCGTTCGCGAGAATCGCGATGATCTTGTTCGACGGCATGCCTGCGAATCCGTAGAACTGCCCTTCGGGGAACACCATGCCGTGCTCGGCCAGCATCGCGCGCCAGCCAATGAGGTGAATCGGCATCGTGTCGGCCAACGTGCCGTCGCAGTCGAAGATCAACCCGCTCGTGTTCGAAGGTGCTGCCCAGGGCGCGGAGCTCATTGGCCCGGGTCATACCGGGTGCGCCAACCGCGGCACACGCTCAAATCCCATTGCGATCCGACTGATTCCACAGCTGACAGGTCTCGCGGCGCGAAGCATGTTGACGCGATGAGCCTCAACCCCTTGATCGATGATCGCTTCATCGACTTTCTTCTCTACGACGTGCTCGATGCCCCGGCGCTGTGCAAGCTGCCGGCGTTCACCGAGCACGGCCGCGAGACGTTCGACCCCTGGCTCGCCGCGTGCCGCCGTCTCGCGCGCGACGTGCTGTTCCCTCAGTACCGGGCGATGGATGTGTCGCCCGTGAAGCTCGAAGGCGGCGCCGTCACCGTGCATCCGAAAATGCATGGGCTGTGGAAAGAGCTGCGCGCGCTCGGCGTCATCGCGGCGAACCGGCCCACCGACGTCGGCGGCCAGCAGCTGCCGATGACGGTGTTTTGTTTGTCGACCGCATACCTGATGGCGGCGAACCTTTCGGCGTACGGGTTCGCGGGGCTCACCACTGGAGCTGCGCATCTCATCGAGACCTTTGGTTCGCCCGCGCTGAAAGACGGGTGGCTCGGCAAGATGTACTCGGGCGAGTGGACAGGGACGATGGCGCTCACCGAACCGCAGGCCGGCTCGAGCCTCGCAGACGTGAAGGCGCGCGCGCAGCCCACGGCGCAAGGCCATCACCTCATCTCGGGTTCGAAGATTTTCATCTCGGGCGGCGCGCACGATCTCACCGAGAACATTGTGCACCTCGTGCTCGCGCGCCTCGATGGAGCGCCCCCTGGCACCCGCGGCATTTCCCTTTTTGCGGTTCCGCAGCGCCGCCCCGAGGGCGAGAAGCTCGTGCCGAACGACGTCCACGTCACCGGGCTGATTCACAAGATTGGCTGGCGCGGCTTGCCGAGCGTGGCGCTCGCGTTTGGAGAAGAGAACGACTGCCACGGCTTTCTCGTCGGGCCTCCGAACCAGGGCTTGAAGTGCATGTTCCAGATGATGAACGAGGCGCGAATCATGGTTGGCGCCAACGCCACCGCGACGGCCTCGGTCGCGTTTCAGGAATCACTGGCGTACGCGAACGATCGCAAGCAGGGACGCGCGATGGGCTCGGACGCGGCGTCGGAACCGGTGCCGCTGATTGCCCACGCGGACGTGCGGCGCATGTTGTTGCGGCAGAAGGCGATCGTCGAAGGGTCGCTGTGTCTCATCGCCACCGCGGCGAAGTGCTCTGACATGGTGGAGCACGCAACGGATCCTGCCGAGAAGGAACGCAACCGGCTGTTGCTCGACTTGCTCACGCCGGTCGCAAAGAGCTTCCCGGCTGAGAAGGGCTTCGAGGCCAACGCACTCGCGCTTCAGATTCACGGCGGCTACGGGTATTCGAGCGAGTACCTGCCCGAGTCGTGGCTGCGCGATCAGAAGCTGAACAGCATTCACGAAGGGACGACCGGGATTCAGAGCCTGGATCTGGTCGGGCGGAAGATCGTCGCGGGCGGCGGTGCGGCGCTGCTCGTGTTGCAGGAAGAAGTTTCGGCGGACCTCGCGAAGGCGGAATGGGCGGGGCTCGACGTGGCGGTGATGCGCGACGCGCTCGAACGGCTCGTGTCGTTGACGTCGGCGCTTGGCGCGCGCGGAGCGTCCGGCGATCTCGATGGCATGCTGGGACACTCGACTGATTTTCTCGAGCTGACCTCGGTGCTCGTGGTCGGGTGGATGTGGGCGCGCATGGGCGGCGCGGTGGGAAAGCGAATGGATGATTTCGCCGAAGGCATTCGCGCGGCGGCGAAGTACTGGTTCGCCACCGAGGTGACCCGGATTCCGGCGCTCGCGACGCTCTGTGAATCGGCCGAGCGCAGCTTCCTCGACGTCAAGCCGTCGTGGCTTGGGGCCGTGACCGTTTAGTCGGCGGCGGGGGCTGTGATCACCACTGGACCTTGGCGGCGCCGCAGGGCCGGATGCCGGCACGGTGGGTCGACAGTCACCACTGGTGCTGCAGGCCTCCGGTCCGCGGAGGCTGGGGTCACCACTGAAGGGCGGGCGCCGCGGCCCAGGAATCTCGCCGACGGGGTTCTTCAGCCGCCCCCACTGGTGACGCAGACCTCCGATCGACGAAGGCGTTCGGCACCACTGGCGTCGATGCGTCAGCGTCCAGCAGCCGGGGAACAGCCATGACTCGCCGCGTCAGAACGGAGGCGCAATCTGTACCGGAAGCCTTCAGAACTGCTCGACGCAAACGTTCGATCGAATTCGATCGAAGCGTCAACGCGCTGCGTCGACGATGGACGGCCAGCCGTGCCGGGTGGTGGCGAGGCGCTTCTGGGCGGCCTCGAGCGCCTTGTTGGCATGGGCGAGCGC
>JAYUXE010000896.1:0-8320 GCA_043753165.1 Archangiaceae bacterium
CGGCATCATCGTCAGCCCATCGGGCAGCCCGCCACTTCGCGTCCACACGATCGGCTTCTGCATCGCCGCGAACGGGGTGCCGTCCGCGTTCGTCGCCGCGACGTCGGTGCTGTAGTCCTCGCCCACCAGGCCATCGGGCAGCGCCAGGTTGCGGAACAGAATCGAGCCCGCACCGACGACACGCAACGGCAGCGCCCTTTGCGCCTTCGTGCCCAGCGAGTCCGTCACTTCGAAGGTGAGGTTCGTCGTGCCTTCCGTCAAGCCGAGCCGTGGGAACCCCGAGAGAATTCCATCGGTGCTCAGGACGAGATTCTGCGGCAGCGTGCCGGCCACGATTTTCCACGCGTATGGCTTCACCCCGCCCGACGCGCCCAGCGTGGTGAAATACTTCTCGGCCGTCAGGTTCACCACCGCAGGCAGGAACGTGCTCGTGATGTCGACCTGCGTCGTCGTCGGCAGCACGCGCAACACCAACCGCGCCGATGCATCGCGCCCGTTGTTCGTCACCGTGACGGTGAAGGCGTTGACCGAGGGCATCGCCGGCGTGCCCGTCAGCAGGCCTTCGTTGCTCAGCGTCAGCCCCGCTGGCAACGCGCCCTGCGACGCATCGACGGCCCACGTCGAGGCGCCCTGCTCACCCAGCGCGACCAGGTGGTAGCTGTATGAACGGTCGACCACCGCGTCCGGAAGCTGCGTCGTCGACACGCGCAGGCTCGAAGCCGCGATGACCAGCGTGCTCGAGGCCGCCGCGTTGTTCTGCTCGTCGATTTCCGGCACCGCGTTGCCGACGTCGACCACGACGCCGATGGTGTACGTGCCGGGCGACATCGTGCCAGGCAGCTTCACCAGCTCGGTCGCCGTTTCTGCCCCGCCGATGCCCAGCGTCACCGAGCCTTCGAGGGCTCCCGTGCCGCCGTTCATGATCTGCAGCGGAATGTCGTCGGTGGTGATGATCGCGTTGGCCGAGGCGAAGTAGCGGTACTTCGCGGGTCCGGCCGCGACGTTGCCGATGTTCTTCAGCGTGCGCAGCACCGGGATGACCTCACCCACGCCACCACTGGCCGGCGCCTCGACCTTCAACACCGTCAAGTCCGCAGCCGGCGCGCGCAGCTGCACCGTGCCCACGATGGGAAGGATGTTGTTCACCGGGTTGAGGTCGTTGACGGCTCCGTTGCAGTTCAAGATCGTGAACAGGTAGTAGTTGCCGGTCGGGAAGTTGGCGCCGCCCTTGTCTTTCAGCGGCATCGTGAAGGGCATGTCGAGGGTCGCGGTCGCTGCGGCGGCCAGCTTCGGCACCGTGATTTCGGCGGCGATCGTGTCCGACAGCAGCGACAGCGACGCGTCCGTCGAGACCACCAGGCACACCGAGAAGTTGTTCGCGTCCGCGCCGCCCACGTTCGACATCGTCACGTTCGCGCGCGCGGGCTGACCGAAGTAGCCGATGCGCGACGCAGCACCCGTCAGCGGGTCCAGGAAGTCCGTCGCGTTGTTCACGAGGTCCGCCTGCTTCAGCGTGATCTTCGCTGCCGACCACACGTTGTTGTTCAGCTCGGACGCTTCGGCGACCGCGTTCTGTGGGTCAACCTTCAGCAGAAAGTACAAATCACCGCCGGGGATGTTCGAGGGCAGGGTGATGGGCAGGTTCTCGTCGATCGTCTGCGCGCCCGAGATGCTGCGGGTGTTCGTGTAGATGACGAAGCCCGTCGTGGCGGTCGGGCTGTTGACGAGCAGCACCTGCGTGGTGACCATGCCAGCCGCCTGCGTGCCCTGGTTGAACCACTTGTGGTTGACCGAGATGGTGTTGCCGGGCCCGCTGTTGGCAGGCCCCGAGACGCTGGTCGCCACCAGGTCCAGGCCGTTGACGAAGTAGGTCAGGGTTCGGCCGACGTTGTTGAGGTCCGACGCTTCCACCACCGCGTTGGCCGGGTCTGCCTCGACGAACACGTAGTACTGGCCCGGCGCCGGAAGGGTGATGGTGGCGGCGGCGCCCGACGCGCTGGCGATCGCTCCGGCGGTGCCAGCAGGCGTCAACGAGACCGGCGTCGACGAGGTGAACACCAGCGTGTCCGTGCCCGCGTTGAACGTGTCGTCGGCCGACAGGTACGCCTTCCACTGGAAATTGTTCGCCGCGGTTTGCCCGTAGTTCTGAAACGTCGGAGCGACCGTGAACGTCATGTTCGCGCCGACCACCAGGTTCGACACGTTCACCGCGGTGACGACGATGTCGGCTTCCACCGGCTGCCCAATCACGTACACCTTGTTGGTCGGCCAGTTCGCCTGCGCGCAGGCCGCTGCCGTCACCGAGCAGCCGAGTAGATCCGCGCCCATCGAGCCGGTCGCATTCTCGAACCCCGCCGTCGCAGTCACCGTGCCCGCCGACGTCGACGTGTACGTGCCGTAGCGGATCTCGATCGTGCCCGCCGACGAGAGCTTGATCGTGAAGCTCATCGTGTACGACGAGCCGAGGTTCTTGACGTTCGCGTACTCGATCTCGATCGCGCCGGCCGACTGCTTGTAGCGGACCTCTCCCGGGGCGGTGAGAGACAGGTCGTCCCACCACGGAGCGATGACATTGTGAATGTTGGTGCTGGTGCGATTCACGAGGGGAATCGACATGCCGTCGTAGCAACCGAGGCCCGTCTCGCACAGCGCGGCGTTGCCGAACGCAATGAAGCCGTTCGTGTCGGCGTGAACCGTCGTGTAGCTCTGCCCGTAATACGGAAACGTGAAGCCGAGGGGAATGGTCGCGAACCCGTCGTCGGTCTCGGTCATCGTCGCGACGGTCGCTCCCGTCAGCGGCACATACGTCTGGGTAATCGGGGCCTGCACCACGTAGTTCTGCGCGGACGCCGACGCGGCAGTGAGGCTCAGCAGCGCGGCCAGAATGCGTGGCGTTGTCATGCCTCGTTTCTAGCCCGTTCCGAAGCCCACCCTCAATCCACCGACAGCAATCGCACCTTCTTGTAGATGCGGCGATCCAACGGCATTCGCACGTCGACGAAACCAATCGCCTCGTCGAACTCGAAAGTGAACGTCGGCACCGGCGGCGTGATGCTCACCACGAGCTCGAATTCCCAGGTGCTGATGATCTCTGTCTTCCCTTTGATCACTTCGTCGGGCGGCGGCGGCAGCTTCTCGGCGGCTGCGCGCACGTCGACCACGGCCTGGTTGTCGACGAACGCATCGTTGCTCGGCTTCAAGAGCTCGACCTTGAGCAGCTTGCCCGTCAGCGCCTGCGTGACCTTGATCTCCGCGCGGCGGCTCGACTTGAACTGCTTCGCCATTTCCTTCTGCACTTCTTTTCGCGCCTGCAGGTCTTGCCCGGGCAGCAGCCGTTCGTTCGAAGGCTTGTTGCGCGCGTTGTTCGCGAGCTCGAAGGGCGTACCCGACTTTCCGTAGTCGGAAGCCTTGTCCAACCAGATCTTGTTCCACGCCTTCGTGTTCTCCAGCGTCGACTCGGCAAACCCCTTGAGCCCCTTCTGCGACACCGAACGGTCTGCGTCCCAGTTCTTCAGCAGCACCTTGCCCAGCTGCTGGTAGTACGGGTGCACCAGGCCGCGGTCGACCTTGCCCCGGCCAATCGTCGCCTTCGTCAGGTCCGCGACGAGGTCCTTCGAAATCTCTGGCGCGTGCAGCCCTCTGCGCGGCTCGTCTTCGGCGATGAACCCCGCGTCCAGCGACAACGTGAGCCCCGCCGACGGCGCCAGCTTCAACGGGTCGAGGCGGGGCATGTCCAGGCGCGGCGCATCGGCGACGGGGCGATCAGACGGCGGCTCTTCGGGCGGCAGCGGCGGCTCGACGACGGGCTCGGCCTTCGCAACCTCGACCGGGGGCGCTCGCCGCACGGGCGCCTTCACGGCCTTCGGCACAGGCGCGGCAGGCGCTTCGACTTTGGGGGGCGGGGGCGGCGCTGGGGGCAGGTCGACTTCGACGAACACCAGCTCGGCAGGCTTCACCGCGGGGGTCGCCGCGCGCGGCCGGGAAATCAGCCACGCGAAGAGGCCTGCGTGCACCAGCAGCGACAACGCCAGCGTTGCAAACACCCTTCGCTTCCCCACGGGACGACAAGCTTAACAACGCCTCTGCGTTTGTGCCGCCCTCCAACTGTGAAGTTTGGTGTACATCGGGTGGCCGTGGGTCTCACCGATCAGGTCCTCATCGTCGACGACGACCCGGGATTCCACCGCCTCGTCGAGAGCGTGCTCGTTCCAACAGGGGTGAAATGTCACGCGGTCCGTACCGGTGAAGAGGCCCTCAAGCTCATCGAGTCCAGCAAGCCGAAGCTGATGATCATCGACGGCTTGTTGCCCGGCATGCGCGGCGACGAGGTGGCCCAGAAGGTCCGCGCAATGTACCCGCAGGAACAGCTGCCCCTGCTCTTCGTCAGCGCCTTCTTTCGCGACATCAAGAGCCGCCAGCGTCTGCTGAACGTCATCAAGGTCGACGGGGTGCTGCACAAGCCCATCTCGGTCGAAGACCTGAAGCGCGCGATTGCCCGCTTCCCGGGGATGACGCCCGAGCCTCAGGCGCTGCAGCCCGAAGACGAGCTCGAGCTCGACATCACCACCGCGGTCGAGCTGCTCACCGACTTCCTGCTGCTCGCGGCCGAACGCCTCGTCAACATGCGCGCGGCCCTGCCCGAGCTGCGCGGCAAAGACGCGAAGGCCGCCATCAAGACCTTCCGCACCGAGGCCCATCGCTTCCGCGGCACCGGCGCATCGTTTGGTCTGCCCGAGGTCTCACGCCTCGGCGCGCAGATGGAAGACCTGTTCGAGAAGCACAAAGACGGCCTGCTCACCGCCGCAGCGATGGCGTCGATGGCCGGCATGCTCGACGCGCTCGAGGTGAAGCTCGTCCGCGCCGGAGCGACCGTCCCCCTTCCCGGTGGCGGCAAGGTCGCGCGGCCGCTGAAGGTGGTCGTCGTCGACGGCAGTGGCGACCTCGCGCTGTCGTGCAGCGAAGCCGCGGGCAAGGGCTACCCGGTTCGGCTCTTTCCGGATCCACCCGGTGCGCTCGTGTCGTCGCTGGAAGAAAAGCCCGACGTCGTCTTCATCGCGGCCGACCGCCCCAGCATCGACGGCCTCGAGCTCTGCCAGGAATTCGTCAAGGCCGGCATCGGCCCCGTCGTGCTGATGGCGAACGACGCCGGCTTTGCCGCGCGCCTCAAGGCCCAGGCGAAGGGGGCGACCGGCTACGTCCACCGCCTGCCCGACGCGGCCTCGCTGCTGAAGATGGCGGCCGACTTCGCCGGGCCGCCGCGCGGCATTTCCGTGCTCGCGCTCGCCGCAGACCGCGCGCTGCTTGGCACCGTCGCCGAATCGTTGTCGGCCGATGGGTTCGCCGTCACGCCTTGCCTCGACCCACGCGAGCTCTTCGATGCGCTCGACCAGTCGTCGCCCGCGCTCATCGTCCTCGCGATGGAACTCAAGGGCGTCAACGGCCTCTCGCTGCTCAAAGCGATTCGCGCCGATGCGCGCCACGGGCAGCTTCCCATCGTGATGCTCGCGAAGGGCGACAGCCGGAAGGAAAGAATGGAAGCGTTCGAAGGGGGCGCGGACGACGTGCTGTCGGCTCCACTCAACGGGCACGAGCTGCTCGCGCGGGTGCGGGTGATGGTGCGCCGGCGCGCGCAGTCGCTGCAGAGCCGCGGCGCAACGCTTCCCAACTTTCCGAACCTGCCCGTGCTGCTCGAAGAGCTCGAGCGCGCGATTCTGCTCGCCCGCCGCGGCCGTACCCTGGCGCTGCTGGTTTTCGAAGGCGGGCTCGCCACGCTGCAGGAAGCGCGGGGCCGGCTCGAAGCAGATGCAGCGGTGGCCGCAATGGGCGCACGGCTTCGCGCTTCCTTCCGCGTCAGCGACGTCGTCGCGCATCTCGGCGCCGCGCGGTTCGGGGTCCTGCTGCACGACGTCTCGCAGAAGGATGCTGAACGGCTGTTGAAGCACAACCTCGGCCTCTTCACCGACGCTGGCCCCTTCGGCGAGAGCGTGACGCTCGCCGTGAAAGGAGCGCTCAGCACCTTCCCCGAAGAACGCGGTGGCCCCGACGCGATGGTCGACGTCGCGCTCAGGGCGCTGAATCGCACGCCAGGCCCAGGCTAGAGAAAATGCGCCTCGCCCGATGGATGGCCCGCCGGCTCGAGTACCTGGTGCTCTCGCTGGCGGTCGCGATCATCGCGGCGCTGGTCGCGTGGTGGAGCATCTTCGCCCGTCGCCTCATCGCGCAGGAACAGGCGCTGGCCGAAGACCTGCTGACGCTGACCACGAAGGATCCGGTCGAGCTGAAGAACGGGTTGTCTGCGCTCGACGCGCGCGGCGAAAGGCTGCTGCTGATGATCGGCGGCGAGTCCGGCGTCTTCGTGCTCGCGCTGATTCTCTGCATGGTCGTGCTCTTCGTCATCGCGCGCCGCCGGCAAGAGGCCCGCATCCGGATGGAAAGGATGCTGCAGTTCACCAGCCACGAATTGAAGACGCCGATCGCTGGAGTCCGCGCGCTGCTGCAGAGCCTCGAGCTCGGCTCGGTGCCTGCCACCCAGCACGGCCCGCTGCTGAAAAGCGGCATCGCCGAGTGCGATCGCCTCGAGCACCTCGCCGAGACGATTCTGGCCTACCAACGCGCCGTCTCGCTTCCGGAAGGCGGCACGCTGGAAGCGCACGACGCCAACGGGCTGGTCGCCGAAGTGCTCGCCCACCGCGCCCACGGGTTCGGCGCCGAAGCCGTCGCCGTGCAGCCCGCTGTGGCGACGAAGGTCTACGCAAGCCCCGATGCGTTCCGCGTGATTCTCGAAAACCTGCTCGACAACGCCCGGAAATACGGTGGAGGAAAGGTCGAGCTGCACAGCGCGGTGGAAGGCGAACGCTGGCGGCTCGAGGTGCGGGACTTCGGCCTCGGCTTCGACCCCAAGCTGTCAGAACGGTTGTTCGACCCTTTCTCTCGCGCCGCGAAAGGAGCCGTCAGCCACGGCAGCGGCCTCGGCCTTTCACTCTCGCGGCAGCTTGCCCGGCAGATGGGCGGCGAGCTCTCGGCGATGTCTCAGGGCGAAGGCAAAGGCAGCACGTTCACGCTGACGCTCGCGACGGCCGACGGTCGCAATGGCTGACCGGATCCTCGTCGTGGAAGACGAGCCGCTCGTCGCGCAGCTGGTGGCGTTGAACCTGACGCACGCGGGCCACGAGGTCGAAATCGCGGGCGACTTTCCCACGGGGCTCGCGGCGATTTCACGGCCCGGATTTTCGCTGGCGATCGTCGACGCGATGATTCCGAAGGGCGACGGGTTTGCGTTGATCAAACAGGCGCGGGGGCAGGGCGTCTCGGTGCCGATCATGATGCTCACCGCTCGCAACGACATCGCCTCGAAGGTGAAGGGCCTCGACGCGGGCGCCGACGACTACCTCACCAAACCGTTCGACGTGTCCGAGCTGCTGGCGCGCGTGCGGGCGCTGCTGCGGCGCGCGCGAAAGGCCCCTGCGTTGACCGGCCGCCCGCTGTTCTCGCTGGGAAAATTCTGGATCCGCTTCGACACCGGCCAGGCGCTGACCAACGAGGGCGAGCTGTCGCTGAGCGAGAAAGAGCTCAAGCTGATGGAGCTCTTCGTCGGCGCCGAAAACCAGGCCCTTTCACGCACCGACATTCTCGAAGAGGTCTGGGGCATGGACGCGTTCCCCACCGACCGCACCGTCGACAACTTCATTCTGCGGCTGCGGCGCCTGTTCGAGCCCGACCCCGAGAACCCGGCGCACTTCGTCACCCTTCGCGGGCGCGGCTATCTCTTCCGCCGTTAAAGAGAAGCGCATGCTCGCGCTGACCCTCGCGGTCGTCCTTTCCGGTTGGACCCAGGTGACGAAAGATCCGGGCTTCGTCGGCTTCGACGGCAAGCTGCCCTTCGCCGAAACGCAGCTCGACGTCGGCGGCTCGACCCTGCGCATCCTCATTGCGTCTGGCGACCTGCCCGTGGGCCGCGACGCCGTGCGCGCGTGGATTGAAGGCGCGGCGAAGGCGACCGCTGCCTACTACGGCCGCTTCCCCGGCAAATCCGCCACCATCACCGTGCTCACCGGCATGGGCGGGCAGGTCTCGGGTGGGATGACGTTCGGCGGGCGCGCGGTGCGCATCCACGTCGGCCGCGACGCCACCGTTGCTTCGATGGCCGCCGATTGGCGCCTGCCCCACGAGCTTCTGCACCTGGGCTTCGTCGACCTCGACGACCGCTACCTCTATCTGGAAGAAGGCCTCGCGACCTACGTCGAGCCCATCATTCGCGCGCGGGCCGGCCAGATTTCCGTCGACCGCGTGTGGAACGATTTCCTCGACGGCATGCCCAACG
>JAYUXE010000897.1:0-8310 GCA_043753165.1 Archangiaceae bacterium
TTCGCCCGCGTCGGTCAGCAGCTGCGCGCGGCGGGTCAGCAGCTCGGCCGCTTCGGACGGCACGGCCTGCGCGCGAGAGAAGAGGACGTCGGCCAGCGCGCGGGGCGCGTTCTTGTCGCGTTCTTCGAGGGTGAGGAACGCTGCGTCGTCTTCCGGCGCCGCCTCGAATGCCTGGTCTTCACACACCCGCGCGCGCTCGTGGGCACCCACTTCGGTGAACGCCTGCGCGGCGGCGAGCCAGCGCGTCGCGGCTTCCGAACCCGATTCCTTTTCGGCGCGACGCGACAACAGCACTGCGCGGCCCGGCACGTCGCCCGACTCGGTGAGGAACGTGAGGTGGCGAGCGAAGGCGGGGTGGAAAGGATCCTGCTCGAGCAGCAGCGCGTCGAAGTCGGCCGCTTCCTGGTGACGGCCGAGCTCGTGAAGCTGGTCGGCGACCAGCGCAGTCAGCGCCACATCGTCGGGGTTCGCGGCGCGTGCGGCCAGCAGTGCGGCAGCGGCGGCGTGCGGCTGGTTCGCCTTTTCTTTGTACAGCGCCGCAGCGCGCAACAGCATGCGGGCGCGCTCGGGAAGCGAAGTGGCACGCAGTGCCGATTCTTCGAAGAACGCGGCGACATCGCCGACGCGGTCTTGCCGTTCGTACATCGCCAGCAACAACGCTTCGGCTTCGGGCAGCCCGGGTGAGAAGACGAGCGCCTGCTTTAACGCTGCTTCGGCCTGGTCGGGCGCCAGCATCGGAGCGCCCGGCGGCAACGCCTCGCCCGTCGTCGACTCGGCCGCCATGCCCAGGTGCAGCCGGGCGAGCTGCGTGAACGCGCGCGCCTTGCTCGTGTGGTCGGCGAACGATTCCAGTGTGCGTTCGAGCCAGTCGATTTCTGCGTCGCGGTCTGCCCGGCGCCGCGCGAGCGCGATGCCCATCGACGCCGTGTCGACTTTGCGATCGAGGACCCACGCCTGCTGCAGCGACTGTTCGGCGCCGGCGAGGTCGAGCTTGCTGTCGCGCAGAAGTTCCGCGCGCCGCACCCACAGCTGCGCGGCGCGTTCGGCCTGGCCTTCTTCGTCACACAGCTCGGCCATCGCCTGCAGCGACTTCAGCGCTTCGTCGACGCGGCCCGACTGCAGCGCGAGGTCTGCTTCTTCCTGCCAGGCGGCCAGCGCGGCCTCGACATCGCCGCCCATCAGCTGCAGCTGCGCAATCTGCAGCAGCTCGCCCATCAGCTCGCCCGTGCGGCCTGCGTCACGCAGCAACGACGCGCGCTCGAGGCGAATCGGCAGTGCGGCTTCCGACTGTTCGGCAGCGCGGGCGTAGAGCTCGGCGGGAAGCTCGAAGTCGGCGAGCTCTTCGCGCGCGCGGCGGGCCAGCTGCAACAGCCGTTCGACGGTGCGGGGGGACGCAGACAGCGCGCGCGCGTGGGTGGCGAGCAGGCCAATCGCCTCGCGCGGGTTGCGCGGCTGCACGAGCGCTGCGAGGCGTTCGACCGCGATCGCATTCAGCGGCCGTTCTTGCGTCACCCGGCGCAGCGTCTTCTCGGCCAGCGCGGCATCGCCCGTCTGTTCGGCGAGGTCGGCGAGCCGAAGCAGCGCACGTTCAGCGTCATCCGGCGAATCGGTGAAGTCGACCTGCGCAGTCAGCTGCTGTTGCAGGGGCAGCGCCTCGCGAACGGCGCCGTGCAGGTAGAGCAGGTCGGCCAGCGTCTGAAGCTGCGCGCCTTCGGCCGGAATCTGCGCGTGGGCCTTTCGGTAGAGCCGAAGCGCGCGGCCATCGTCGCCCGCGGCGTGCGCGAGCGCGGCGGCTTCACGAAGCAGCACAGCCCCTTCGTCGACCTTCGACGACGCGGCCGCTTCTTCGAGCAGGCGGGTCGCTTCTTCGACTTCTCCGCGCGGCGCAATCAACGAGGCGAGGCGGCGGCGCGCGGCGACGTCGGTGGGGTCGAGCGTGACGACGCGCTTCAGCGCCGCTTCGCCAGGGCCGGGAAGCTTCAGCTGCTCGAGGTAGAGGTTCGCGAGCTCGGAGAAGAGCGCGGCAGCCTCGGTGCGCGGGGTCTGCGCCGCTTCCGTCGCGAGCACATCGGCGAGGCCCGCCCAGTCTTTCACCGCGCGCAGGTTGCGCTTCAGGCCCGTGGTCGACTGCGGGTGGCGCGGCGCGAGGGCCAGCGCATCTTCGAACGCGATGATGGCTTCGGCGCGCGCCTCGCGCGATTCGAGCAGCGCGGCGCGTTCGAGCAGCGCGTCGACGCGGCGTGCCGCCGGCCCCTGCTTCGACGCCTCGAGCAGCGCGACCTCGGCCTTGCGCAGGTCATTCGACTCGCGGGCGGCGTCGGCGATGCCGAGGTACACCTCGCAGCGGTTGTCGTTCGACAGCGGCAACGTCGTGAGCAGCTCGAACGCTTCGCCCGCTTTCGCCGCTTCGTGCCGTTCTGTCCGCGCACGGGCGA
Organism: Archangiaceae bacterium; assembly: GCA_043753165.1. Classification (GTDB taxonomy): domain Bacteria; phylum Myxococcota; class Myxococcia; order Myxococcales; family Myxococcaceae; genus JAGSPQ01. The sequence continues at coordinate 2,436 of JAYUXE010000897.1, forward strand.
GGAAGAGGATGCGTTCGGCCGCGTCGGCCACCAGCGCTTCGTCACCCGCGCCACGGCTGAGCGCGAGCCTCCACGCATCGAGCTCGACCGCGTCGTCGGCCGACTGGCGGGCAACTTCGGCCAGCGCGCGCAGCAAGGGCACCGGGCGGGTCGCGAGCGAGGCAGCATCGGCGAGGTCGGCGCGCGCGGCGTCCAGCGCGCCACGGGCACGGTGAAGCTCGGCGCGGCGCGACAGCAGCTGGGCGCGCGCATCGCCCTCGGCTTCGTCAATCAGAGAAGAGAGCAGCGTCGACCGTTCGTCCAGCGTCGCGTCGTCGGTGGGCAGCAGCTTGAGCAGCTCGGCCGCAGCCCACGTGTCGTGCGGCTCATCGATGAGTGCGCTTCGCAACGCCTCGCGCGCTTCGTCCGGGCGCCCCAGCACCAGCGCACCTTCGGCGTACTCGCGGCGGGCGGTGCGGCGGCCCTGGCCTTCGAGCCGCGGCCACAGCTCGCCGAGCAAATCGACCAGCGCTTCGGTCGCTCCGGCGCGGCGGTGAAGCTTGGCGAGTTCCAGCGAGACTTCCAAATCTTCCGGGCGCCACGCGGCGTACTGCGCGAGCAGCTTTCGTGCGGCCTCACCATTCTGCGCGTGCACCGCCGCGAAGCCCGCCTTCCTCAGCAGTGCGGGCTTGTCGATGCGCACCATGTCGGCGTCGTTCTCGTCGGTGGCGAGCACCACCTCGAGGTCGGCGAGCGCAGTCTTCGGGTCGGAATCGAACAGGAGCTCGGCCTGGCGCAGCAGCGCGGGCACGAACGCAGCGTCGCGTTCCAACGCCTGGGCGAGGTAAGTCTCTTCGCGGCTCGTCGCCGAGGCCAGCGAGCTCGCCTTGAAGAACCACCGGGCCGCCGCGCGTGGAACCTTCTCGAGCCCGGCGCGCCGCCCGTACAGCTTGGCCGCCTCGAGCCGTTCGCCGCGCTCGAGCTCGAGGTCGCCCATCGCCTCCAGCGCTTCGCCGGCCTTCTCGCCATTCGGCGCCGCATCGAGCACCGCCGCCAATCGCAGCTGCGCGCCCGCCCGGTCTCCGGCGTTCAGCAGCGCCTGCGCCGACTTGAAGAAGAGAGGGGCCGCGTCCGATGGACGGTTCGCCTGCAGCAACGCCTGCGCACGGGCGGCCCAGAGGTCGGTGAGCTCGCGGTGGAAGTTGCCTTCTTCGTAGAGCGCTTCGAGGCGGTCGGCGAGCTCGTCGTCGAGGCGGCGCAGCGGGAAGGCGAGCGCGTAGTTTTCGCGGGCCGCGTCCTTGTCACCCAGCGCGTCGCACGCCTTGCCGAGCCGCGCGCGAACTTCGGCCACCTTGTCGGGCGCCGCGTGTTTCGGCAGCAGCGCGAGCACGTCTTCCAGCGCGCGGCGGGCGTTGGTCGGGCGCTCGATGCGCAGCGAGAGGTTCGCGAGGTCGAGCAGCGCGTTGACCTCGGGGAAGAGGCGCGCCGCTTTTTCCAGCGCGACCAGCGCTTCGCCCGGCCGGCCCAGCCGCGCCTCGAGCACCTGGCCGAGCTCGCGCAAGGCCGCAGCGGCGAGCCGCTTGTCGCCGTGTGTCTCGGCCGCGACGGCACGGCGTTCGAGCGCCCAGGCAAGGCCGCCCATGTCGGCGCGGCGGCGCTGCAGCGCGCAGAGCTCACCGAGTGCCGGCAGGTCTTCCGGCTCGACCTTGAGCACTTCGGTGAAGGCCCACGCGGCGAGCTCGAGGTCGAACGAGAGGTCGCGTGCAGCGACGGCGAGGCGGCGCAGATGGCGCACGCGCTCTTTCGGATCTTCGGTGAGCAGCGCGAGTGCCTTCAAGCACCGGCCCAGCTGCGGCCCATCGCGGCGCGCTTCGGCGAGGGCGAGCAGCCCTTCGAGCGCGGCGCGATTTCGCGGGTCGGCCTCGACCGCCTGGTTGAGCAGACGTTCGGCCTTTTCGGGCTGCGCGAGCTTGTTGCGGTACAGCTCACCTGCCTCGGCCCACAGCGCCGCGCGGCGAATGCCGTCTTCCACCACCGCTGCGGCCTTCTCGAGCGCGTCGGACAATTCGACGGCGCGGCCGGTGGCGCGGAAGTGGGGCAGCAGCTCGTCGAGGGCCGAGAGGTCTGTGGGGACGAGGGCGAACGCTGCCTCGAGGTGCTCCTTCGCGCGCGCGGGCTCAGACAGCTTGCCTTTGTAGAGCTTCGCCAGCGCGTGGTGCGACTGGTGGGCCGCGTTGCGTGCGCCTTCGGAAGCCGGAGCAGGCCCCGCGAGCTCGATGGCCTGCTGGTACCCCGCAACGGCTTCTTGCGTGCGGTTCAACGCATCGGCGACGCGCGCTGAAAGATAGAGCGGCTCGGGCTCGCCGGGCAGCAGCGACGCCGACTCGCGGTAGCGCAGCAGCGCGTTCTCGAGCTGCTTGAGGCCGAGCTCCCAGACCTGGCCGGCGAGCAGGTTTGCGCGGCCGATGCGATCGACCTCGTGGCGCGACAGCCCGACTTCGCGAAGGCGATCGAGCGCCTTGATGGCGCGCAGGTATTCGCCGCTCTTGAAGCAGAGCTCACCCAGCTGCAGCAGCGCATCGGGGTGGTCCGGAAGCAGACGCAGCGCCGCTTCGCAGTGAAGGCGCGCGCCCGGAATGTCGTCGTCCGTCTGGGCGCAGAGGCGCGCGAGCTGAACGTGCGCGTCGGCGGCATCGGCGGGGTCGCGGGCGAGGGCGGTGAGGCGGCGGTAGGCGCGAATCGCTCCGGCGCGGTCTTTGGCCTGGTCGGACGCGCGGGCCAGGGCTTTGAGGGAAGGAAGGTGGTCGGGCTTGAGGCCCAGCAGCTCGTGCAGCGCCTTCACTGCCATCTGCGGCGCGTGGTCGCGGGCGGCCCGGGCGCCTGCTTCGGCGGCGAAGAAGGCCCCGGCCTCTTCCTGCTGGCGGCGGGCGAGGTTGCAGAGCGCGAGGTAGCGCTCGGACGCGCGGGCGAACTCACCGCGGCGTTCGCGAATCACCCCTTCGGCCCACAGCGCGGTGGCTGATTTTTCGCGGCGGCGGTGCAGGGACGCGGCGATGTCGAGCGCCATCTCGTGTGACTGCGGGTCGGCGACGAGCAGCGTCAGCAGGCGTTCGACCGCGAACGGGTGCGCCTCGGTCGCGTCGCCGAGCTTCAGGTAGGCATCGCGCGCTTCGAGCAGGCGTCCTTCGGCCAGCAGTTCTTCCGCGTCGGCGAACGCGCGGGCGCCTTCGAGCGCGAGCAGCAGTTCTTCGTCGGGCGGCGACGGCGGAGGCAGGCCACCGGACGAGAAGCGAAGGCGCAGTCCCTTGCCAGAGATGGAGGCTTCGGCGAGGCGCGCCTGCTCGAGCGACGGCATCTTGAACCCGCGCGCGACGGCGGCGAGCTCGACGAGCACGGGCAGAATCTTGGTGGTGAAGCCGTTGGCGCCCCGGCGTTCGAGGTCGGGCAGCACGTTGGACGCGCTGTCTTTGAGGCCCTGGGTGACGAGCGCCGGAATGCGCGCGGCCGGCACCGAGGCCCACGCATAGAACCGCACGTCGTAGAAGTAGATGGCGAGCTTGTCGCCATCGCCATCGAACGCCGCCTTGAACGTCAGGGCCGAACGTTCGGCCGAACGAAGGCGTGCCTGCACCTCGAGATAGCCTGGCCGGAAGTGAAGCTTGAGGTCGTCGAGCTCGCCCAGCTTTCCGGCCAGCGCTGCGACGTGGCGGTGAATCACTTCCGCGTCGAGGTTCAGCTCGAGGAAGCCGAAGTCGAGCTTCTTCTTCTGGTACTTCGATGCGCCTCCCGACAGGTTCATCGGGAAGGTGACGTCGGGAATCTGCAGCGCGAAGTCGGTGACCGTCACGCCCGGAGCCACCTTCAGCTCGGGGAACCCCACGAAGGCGCGCCTGTCGATGAGGCGCAGCTCGGGCCCCGGCGTTCGCGCTTCTTTTTTGGGGTTCTCGGTTTCCTGCGCCATCCGCTGCTACGCCAGTGAGATTCGGACGCAGACCGTACCACCCCGGTTCAGAGGCCCAAACAAAACGGCAGCCCTACTTCTTCGGGCACCCGGCGACGCACTCGTCCTTGCGCTTCTCGCACTGGCGTTCGCGATCGCTGGACGCGACGCCTTCGTAATTGCACGCCTGTTCGGATTCCTCGCAGCCCTTCACGCAGCTGGGAGCGGGCACTTTCCGGCAGCCCGAGACGGCAACCAGCGCGAGGATGAGCCAGAGGGAAGATTTCATGGCCCGCCGCCTACCAAAGTCTGGCGCGAAATGCCCCAGCGGGATCGACGGGCACCCGCCCCAAACCATGCTTACAAGTAGGGCCGTGGCTTCCGCGCTCCCGCTCTTCCACCCCGCGACCCAGGCCTGGTTCGAAGCCGTATTTCCCGAGCCGACGAAGGCGCAGAACCTGACCTGGCCGGCGCTGATGCGGGGCGAGTCGACGCTGCTGCTCGCCCCCACGGGCAGCGGCAAGACGCTGTCGGCCTTCATGCACTGCCTCGACCGCCTGATGTTTCACAAGAAGCCCGACGACGGCCTGGGCGATCGCTGCAAGGTCCTCTACATCTCGCCCATCAAGGCGCTGGCGGTCGACGTCGAACGCAACCTGCGCGCGCCGCTGACGGGAATCGCCAACATCGCAAGCCAACGGGGCGACGCGTTTCACCCGCCGTCCATCGCCATCCGCACCGGCGACACGCCGCAGAAAGACCGGGCGAAGTTCGCGCGCGAGTCGGCGGACATCCTCATCACGACGCCCGAGTCGCTGTACCTGCTGCTGACGTCGAACGCGCGCCAGGTGCTGCGCGGCATCGAGACGGTCATCATCGACGAGATTCACGCGCTCGTGCCGTCGAAGCGCGGGGCGCACCTTTCCATCTCGCTCGAACGCCTGCAGCACCTGACCGGGAAACCGATTCAGCGCATCGGCCTTTCTGCGACGCAGCGCCCGCTGGATGAGGTCGCGCGTTTTCTCGGCGGTGCAGAGTGGACGACGGCGCCGCTGGCCGAGCCCAGCGAAGACGTGAAGTGGCGGCCCGTCACCATCATCGATGCGTCGGCTCCAAAGGCGCTGACCCTTCGCATCGAAGTGCCCGTCGAAGACATGGCGAAGCTCGGGCAGGCGGTGGATCTTCCCAGCGGCCCGGCAGCCCAGGGGCCGGTGCGCGCGTCCATCTGGTCGGCGATTCACCCGCGGCTCGTCGAGCTGATCCGTTCGCACCGGTCGACGCTGCTCTTCGTCAACAGCCGCCGCGTCGCCGAACGTCTGTCGGCCAGCATCAACGAGCTCGCGGGGGAAATTCTCGCGCATGCGCACCACGGCTCACTCGCGCGTGAGCAGCGATCCATCATCGAAGACCAGCTGAAGACGGGGCAGCTGAAAGCCATGGTCGCGACCAGCTCGCTCGAGCTCGGCATCGACATGGGCGCCATCGACCTGGTGGTGCAAATCGAATCGCCTCCGTCGGTCGCCAGCGGCCTGCAGCGCATCGGCCGGGCGGGCCACCAGGTCGGGGGCACATCCGACGGCATCATCTTTCCCAAGTACCGCGGCGACCTCGTGGCGTGCGCGGCGCTCTCGCGGGCGATGCGCGAGGGCAAGGTCGAGTCGACGCGCTACCCGCGCAACCCCCTCGACATCATCGCGCAGCACGTCGTCGCGATGGTCGGGCTCGAGCCGTGGTCCGTCGATGCGCTGCTCGAGACGCTTCGCGGCAGCGCAAACTTCGCCGGCCTCTCGCGCCCGTTGTTCGAAGGCGTGCTCGACATGCTGTCGGGTCGGTACGAAAGCGACGACTTCGCCGACCTGAAACCGCGCATCACGTGGGATCGCTTGAAGGGCACCGTCAGCGCGCGCGACGGAGCCAGGCGCCTCGCCATCCTCTCGGGCGGCACGATTCCCGACC
>JAYUXE010000898.1:0-3591 GCA_043753165.1 Archangiaceae bacterium
CCTTTCAAGCCAACCGACTCGAGCAGGGCATGGGCGCGGGGGTGCATCTCGTCGCGAGACCTGCCCGACAGCAGCGCGGGGAGGATGACGTTCTCGATCGCCGTCATCGTGGGCAGCAGGTTGAAGAATTGAAAGATGTAGCCGAGGCGATCGCGGCGGAAGCGCGAGAGCTCGTCATCAGGCAGCTTCGCGATGTCGCGGCCTTCGATGGTGATGCTGCCCGAGCTCGGCACATCCAGCGCGCCGAGCAGGTTGAGCAGGGTGGACTTGCCCGAGCCTGACGCGCCCATCACCGACAGGAACTGGCCTTTCGGCACGGTCAACGACTCGAGCGCAAGAGCGCGGACCTCGGTCTTGCCCCGGCGGTACACCTTCGTCGCGTTGCGAACTTCAATCAAAGCGCTGTCACTCCCTCGCGTTCCGTCCAGCCTTCGAGGCCGTTGGGTAACCGCACGCGTGCGTACTTGCCCGACTCTTCCATCAGGCGAACCTTGAGGCCACTGTGGATCTCGAACGCGACGCGCGAGGTCTCACCGGGAAACTCGCGCACCTGGGCGGTGGCCGGCAGCACGACGGCCTCGATGACGTTGCGGTCGACCCAGGCGTGGCCGGCGACCGCGGCGCCGAACACGAGGCCGATGGCGAGGAAAGACAGCGACGCCGCGGCGACCAGCAGCTTGCCGCGGGCGAACCAGCGCATCGCAAACCACAGCCCGAAGCCGACCCACCAGCTGATGAGGAAGAGCATCGAGAGCTCGCGTTCATTCGTCGCGCGCACGAGCCGTTCGAGAAAGGGCTCGTCGGTGCCGGCGCCGACCACCTGGTCGACCATCTGCTTCCGGGCGAAGCTCAAATTGGCCTCGGTGTCGTCGTCTCGCGAGATGCGGCGCGAACGTTCGAGGTAGACGACGGCGTTGCCCAGGTCGCCGGCCGCGAGGCAGGTGGTGCCGAGGTTGAAGAGGACGTCGGCGCCGCCCATGTCGCGGTCGACGAGCTTCAGGTAGCCGGCCTTCGCGGCCTCGATTTCGCCGCGGTAGTAGGCGTCGTTGGCCTGGGCAAAGACGGCCTGGGCTTCGGCGGGCGTGTAGTAGCTGGCCTGGGCGAGTGTGAGGGCGAGCAGGGCCGAGATCATTTCGCGTCCCACGCCTGCATCGCGGCCGCCGCATCATCGAGGGCTTTGCTGCGGGCGTCGGCCTCACCCATGCCGGGCGCGAAGCGGCCCATGTCGCACGTCTCGAGCACGGCGATGACGCGCGCGCGAATCGCCGGAGCGACTTGTTGCGCGGACATCAGCCCATCCAGCTGGCTGCGCTGAAGGCCGCTGATGGGCACCGACAGCTTGGCCTCGAGGAAAGAAACCAGGGCCTTCTCGACCTCGGCGTAGAAGTCGCCCGTCTTGCCCGTGCGCTGAAGCTTCTCTGCCGACGCGAGGCGGGCGCGCGCGGCTTTGGCCTGGCGGCGACGGGCGGCCGCAGGGTCGGCCCGGGTGGCGAGGCGGCGGGTGAGGCCGAAGAGCCCGAAGCCCAGCGAAAGCCCGAGCGGAGCGAGCGCCAACGGCAGGAAGAAGGGCAGCGCGTAGAGGGGGCGGCTGGGGGCGCGGAAGCTGCCGGTGTGGCGCAGTGACTTGAGGCCCGTGGCGACGAGCTGGTTCTTCAGCGTGGGGTCGGGAGCGCTGTTGTTGTTCGAGTTGGGCGCGGCGACGACGGTGCCGCCGCCTGCCCCCGGAGTGACGGTGAGGACGATGGGGTCCGTCTTCGACTCTTCGAACTTCTTCGTCTCGGGGTTGAAGAACGAAAAGGTGAGGCCGGGCAGGGTGAACGTGCCGGTCTGCTGGGCGAGCACGACGTATTCCATCGTGCGTTTGCCGCCGAGGGCGCCCTTCACCGAGGTGAGGCGATCGGAAGTCTGCGGCTCGTAGACCTTGAGGCTGGGCGGGCCCACCAACGGGGGCACGGCGGCGTTCTTCAGGTTGCCACGGCCTTCGAGGCTGACCTTCACCTGCACGGGCTCGCCGAGGGCGATCTTCGTCTGCGAGACCTCGGTGGAAAGTCGCCAGCGGCCGACGTTGGCGGTAGTGCCGCCTTTGGGCAGCGTCTTCACCTTCACCATCAGCACATTGCCTTTGCGGTGGATGCGCTGGCCCACGAACGAGAAGCCGGTGGTGATGTCGGCCTCGGCCGCGTCGACGACGACGACGCCCGTCTTCACGGGAAACAAGGCGCGGCGGCGCAGCACGTAGACGCGGTACTGGATGCCGTTGATGACCTTGTCTTCCGAAGCGAGCTGCGTCGGCGAGTCGATGTCTTCCGACCAGAAGCCCTCGAGCTTGGGCATGGTGACCGAGTCGACGGATGACAAGTCGTACCGCGAGTAGATCATCAACGACATCGTGACCTGCTCGCCCAGGTAAACCTCGTCCTTGTCGATGGTGGCGCGCAGGTAGACGTCGGAATCGGAAGCGGGGCCCTGCGGGGGCTGGTTGCCGAACATCCCGCCGAACGGGTCCTGGCCCCCGAACGGGGGAGGAAAGTTGGTGCGGGGCTGCTGCGCCTGCGGCGGCGGCGCGAGGGTGCCTTTGGTGACCTCGACCTTCAGCGCCTCGGTTTTGTAGGTGCGCGACGCGGCGGTCAGGACGGCGGCAGGAATCGTCAGCGAGCCGGTGCGGTTGGCGCGCAGGGTGAGCGTGTATTTCTGGACGTGCTTGATGTTGCCGGTGCCGGCCGCGCCGATGCTGTAGCTCATCTGCGTCGACTGCGAGCGCGAGAGGACTTCGAGGTCTGCGGGGGCGGGGAACTGAACCGTCGCTCCGTCGGGAGCGCCGGCGACGACGATGGTCAGACGAAAGGTGTCTTCGGTGCCGACCTTGTCGCGATCGATCGTTTGATAAAACTCGACCTCGGCCATCGCAGGCGTTGCCAGCAACAGCACTGCGAGGGCGCTACCAATCCTTGCCATTGGCTCTCTTCGATCGCTTCTGCTGGAACCGCCAGAGCTGCAGATTCTTCTCGCTGTTCTTCATCGAGTCGAGCAGCTTCTCAGCCTCGTCCTTCGACAACGAGCTGCCGCCGTCCATGCGTTCGTCGCCGGCCTCGCCCATCGAACCGCCGTCTTCCTGACCGTCGCCGCCGTCGGCGCCGCCGTCGCCCGGCTGATCACCGGCCTGCCCCGCGTCGCCTTTCTTGTCGCCGTCGCCGCTGCCGCCGTCGCCGCGCCCACCGTCGGTGCCGCCATCGCCTTTGCCCTGGCCGCCGTCTGCGCCACCGTCGCCCGGGCCCCCACCATCGGTGCCGCCATCGCCGTTCTGACCTGCGTCGCCCGAGCCCGCGTCGCCCGGCTTGCCCGCATCTGCGCCGCCGTCTTGTCCGCCGTCGGAGCCACCGCCATCGGCCCGGCCGCCGTCTTGACCGCCGTCGGGCGAGCCGCCGTCCTGGCCTCCGCCCTCGTCTTTTTTCGGCGGAAGATCGCGCAGCAGCACTTCGAGGTTGTGGCGGGCCAGGGCATCTTTGGGGTCGAGTCGAAGGGCGCGCCGGTACGCGGCGATGGCTTCCTTCTTGTGGTTCAGGGCGGCTTCGACGTTGCCGCGGTTGTAGT
>JAYUXE010000899.1:0-8304 GCA_043753165.1 Archangiaceae bacterium
GATCGAAGCGGCCGGCCAGACGATGGTCTAACCGGCCGCAGGTGTTTATCTATTCAGAGCCGACTACGTGATTTGAACACGTGACCTGCTGATTACGAATCAGCTGCTCTACCAACTGAGCTAAGTCGGCAATCTCGAAGCGCGGGCGAAGTACCAGACGTGCCCGGACTCCGTCAACGAACCTTGTTCACCAACACGTAGGTGACGGTGGCGTCGCCGCCGGCCGAGTGGGTCGCCGCGAGGTCGAGGTCGCCATCGCCGTCGGCATCCCCCACCGCGAGCGAGATCGGGTTGCCGGGCCCCAGCGTCCCTTCGGCGGCGCTGAAGGCCCAGCTGCCCTGGTTGCGGCGCACTTGAACTTTGTCGCCCGTCTGCCAGACGACGTCGGCCTGGCCGTCGAGATCCAGGTCGACCACCTTCAGGTCGCGCGCGCCGGCCGACGGAATCGCCGACTTCGCCGCAAACCCGGCGCCCGTGTTTTCCCACAGCAGCACGCCCGTCGCGTCCAGCGCGGCGAGGTCGAGATCCCCGTCGCCGTCGAGATCGCCGCCCGCGATCGCCAGCGGCAGAAGCGGCACGGCCTGCGTCGGGCCCGCCGTCCAACCCGGGCCCAGCCGCGACTCGAGCCCCGCCGCGGTGACGAAGATCACGTCCAACGCGCCATCGCGGTTCAAGTCCGCCAGCGCCGCGACAGACGTCGAGACGGGCAGGGTGATCGGCCCCGACGGCGACTGCACCACGAGGCCTCCGAACACGCCTGCGTCCGCACAGCCCAGCGCGACGACGGACGCGTCCGCCACGCCCAGAAACTTCGACGCGGGGCAGCCGGCATCCGGAAAGGTCGAGAACAAAAAGGCCGTGCCCGCGAACACATACTTGTCGATCGCGCCATCGTCGTTGATCGACGCCACGTCCTGCCGCCCATCGCCGTCCCAGTCGCCCGCTGCGACGTCGACCGGCGTCCGCGAGAACGACAGCTTCCGCCCCGTCGTGAACCCCAGCGCCAGCTGGTAGCCAAACGTCTCCAACCGACCAAACGACGGCACCGCCATCACGAGGTCGCCCAGCCCGCGCGGCTCGAGATCCGAGATGATCGCGGGGCCGCCTTTCATCACCGACAGCGAGGCTCCCGTCTGCAGCAGCACCGGCACGCAGTGGCCCGTGTCGAGCTGGCAGGTCGCGGTGCACGCCTGGTACCCGAACGTCGTGCAGGCCGCGACGCCCACTTTGCCGTCGCACTGCTCGCCGGGATCCACCACGCCATTGCCGCACCGCTTCACGCATTGCGCCGTCACGTACTTGCACGACCCGCAACCCAGCGTGCCCGTGTCGAACCCCAGCGACTGACACGACGCGCCGTTCAAGTCCGAGCCTTCGCACTGTTCGCCGAGCGTCGGGTTCAGCAGCCCGTCACCGCACACCGCCTCGGGCGGAGGCGGGTCCACCTTCTTCGTGCCTCCGGGTTTGCAGCCCGCAAGCACCACCAGCAGCATGAGAATCGTTCGCTTTTTCACGGTCGCCGCTACAGTCTTCTAATCGATGGCGCCCCGTTGCCCAATCTGCAACCGCGAGGTTCTTCCCCGCGCGCAGAATCCCGCGAACCCCTTCTGCAGCGCGCGCTGCCGCGAAGTCGACCTCGGCAAGTGGCTCGGCGAGGAGTACCGCGTTCCCGGCGACGTGCCCGACGAAGACGAAGATGGCGCCGTCATCCCCACCAAGCCCCACGAAGACGAGCCATGAGCGTGCTCTTCGCGGGCGGCGTCGCGGTGGCCTACGCGTCCACCGTCATCGGCCTTCATCGCCTCAACGTCCGCCGGATGCGCACCCAGGCCGGTGGCTTTCCCACCCTGCAACGGCTCGACTGGCAGTCGCTGCTCGCGGGGCTCCTGCCGCCCGCGTCGTCGACTGGCCCTTCCGAGCTGCCGCCGATTCTTCGGGGCAAACCCGCCGCTGGCTTCGAGGCCCGGCACGCCCTGCTCACCGCGCTCGTGGGCGGTGCTTCCGTGAACCAGTTCGAAGCCGCTGGCTTTTCGGGGGGCGAATCGCAGTGGCTGACCACGCTGGCCCTGGCGCAATCGAAGCCGGACGAAGCGATCAAGCGCCTGTTCGCCGCGCCGTCGAGCACCTCGGCCGAGGTCTATTTGCGTGAGCATCTGTTCCTTCGCCACCGCGCGAACCCGCTGAACCTCGAGCTGTCGGTGTTCGCCGCGAAGAGGCGGCTGGCCGCGGCGCTGATTCGCTTCACCGACGCGCCGGCCCTCTACTTCGCGCGCGCCCAGGCGTCGGCGCTGCTGGGGTTCAACAAGGCGGTGCTCGATGATCTCGCCCGCGCCGTCTATTTCAGCCGGCAGTCGGGCTTCTATTTGAAGGTCATCACCGAGCTGCCCTGGGTCCAGGAAGCGCGGCCGGCGCTGTACCAACAGTGCGTGGCGTTGTTAACTGCTGGGCCCCTTGCCTGAGCTGCTCCTCACTTGCGTGCAGCGCTACTTCAAAGATCCGCGGATCTTCGAAACGAAGCTGGCTGGCCGCTGCGTTCTTCTCTACGAGCCGCCGCTGGACCCCGGCCCACGCGATGACGATGACGAAGACAGCGCAGCCTTCCGGTTTCGCACCGCCAGCGGCGTCTCCGGCAGCGCCATCGGCGGCGGCGACCCGACCATCGCGTACCTCGAGAAGACGAAGGACAACGCGTTTCAGCGGCGCATCACGCTGGGGCGCACGGGCAACAACGACATCGAGATCGACGCCGCGTCCGTTTCGCGCTTTCACGCGTGGTTCGAGAAGAACGAAAAAACGGACGCGTGGAGCATCGTCGATGCCGGCTCGAAGAACGGCACTGTGGTGGGCAGCAAGGCCTTGAAGCCGAAGGCGGGCGAGCCGCTGACGAACGGCATCAAGGTCAAGGTCGGGCAGGTTGCGCTGACGTTCTTCACCGCCGCAGGGTTCCTCGCGCACGTGAAAGACCGGCGCGGCGGGTAATTCTTGCCCTGCTCTGATCGCGTCCCGTAAGGTCCGCTTTCCGTGCTCACCACCGAAGCGCATGGCCTGACGGACGTCGGCCGAAAGCGGCAGCACAACGAAGACGCGATGCTGTTCGACCAGGCCCTGGGCCTGTACATCGTCGCGGACGGCATGGGAGGTCATGCCGCCGGCGAAGTCGCCAGCAACCGCGCCACCGAAGTCGTCAAGCAGCACATCACCGCGAACAAGACGATCTTGAAGGACCTCGCGAAGGACGCGAGCCAGGCCACCCGCGCCGCGGCCGCTTCCCTGGTGGAAGTCGCGATTCAGCGCGCATGCGCCGACATCTACAAGACGGCGTCCACCGACGCGACCAAGCGCGGCATGGGCACCACGTTCGTGTGCATGGTGATCGCGGGAAACCGCGGCGTCATCGGCCACGTCGGCGACAGCCGGGTGTACCTGGTGCGCGCCGGCCAGTGTCACCGCCTCACCGAAGATCACACCCTGATCGCCGCGCAGCTGAAGGCCGGCACGATCACGCGCGACCAGGCGGCGACCAGCAACTACCGCAACGTCATCACGCGCGCGGTCGGCATCCAGGAATCCGTGCAGGTGGACACGCTGATCGTCGACCTGCTGCCGGGCGACACGTTCATGCTCTGCAGCGACGGGCTACACGGGTACCTGGCGGACGACGAGGTCGCTCCCCTGGTGGCGGCGGTCTCGAACGCCGAGCTCCCGCAGCGCTTCATCGACCTCGCCAACGAGCGCGGCGGCAAAGACAACATCACCGCGGTCGTCGTGAAGGTCGCGGGCGAAGCGGGCGCGGCGTCGGAAGAGACGGTCGAAGCGCAGTCGCGAATGGAGGCCCTGAAGAAGATTCCTCTCTTCCGGCACCTCACCTACAAAGAACAGACGGCGGTGCTGTCGATCGCCACCACCCGCACCTTCCCGGGCGGGCGAGAGATCGTCACCGAAGGCCAGCCGGGCGAAGAGCTGTACGTCGTCATCCGTGGGCGCGTCGCGATCGAGAAGAACGGCGTCGAGATCGCCGAGCTCCGCGCGGGTGGCCACTTCGGCGAAATGGGCCTCATCGACAACGCACCCCGTTCGGCCACCGTCCGCGCCACCGAGCCGACGCGCGTGATGGTGATCGCGCGGCAGGACTTGATGACGCTGATGAAGCGCGAGTCGATTCTCGCGGTGAAGATGCTCTGGAGCTTCGTGCAGGTGCTGTCTGACCGGCTGCGGGCGACCAACAGCGAGCTGTCAGAAGCGCGGCAGGAACTCGCCGTCGCTCAGGCGATTCAGCCGTTCGCTGAAGAGTGAAGTCGCTTCTCAGCCCGTTGTTGGTGCTGTTCGCGGCGTTCCCGGCCTGGGCGACCGTCTACGACACGTACGGCTTCGGGCCGCGCGCCGCGGCGATGGGCGGCGCGATGACGGCCGAAGCGAAGGACTACAGCGCGACCTTCTACAACCCGGCCCTGCTCGTCGAACGAAAGGACGTGAACTTCGGGCTCTCGTTTCAGTGGAACAAGCTCGATGGGCAGGTGTCGCGAAAGGACAACGCACGCGACATCGACAGCACGTACACGTCTTCTCCGGACGCGGTCGGCTACACCCTGGGCCTGCTGTTTCCGCTGGGTGGGAAGGTGAAGAACCGGGTGGCGCTCGGGGTCGGCCTCTACGTGCCGTCGGGGAAGCTGGTGCGGGTGCTGGCGCCAGATCCGAATGCCCCGTTCTGGTACCACTACCAGTCGCACCCCGAGCGCGTGACGATTCACGCGGGCCTGGGCATCAAGATCTTCGACTGGTGGACGATTGGGCTCGGCGTCGAGGCGCTGGCAGACATCGTCGGAACAGGAGCCGCCGTCACCGTCGACCTCTTCAACAAGCAGGTGAAGACCCGGCAGATCGACGCCCATCTCGCGACCCGCGTGGCGCCGATGTTCGGCCTGCAGATCAAACCGAAAGAATGGCTGCGCTTCGGAGCGACCTACCGCAGCGAAATGGCCCTCAAGTACGAGATCCCCGCCAGCGTCGACCTGCAGGGCATCGGGGTCCTCGCCTTCATCATCCAGGGCTACACCCACTACACGCCGCACACGGTCGCGATCGGTGGCGCATGGGACATCACCAACGACTTCACCGTCTCGATCGATGGCGAGTACCAGCGCTGGTCGGACGCGCCGTCGCCTTATGTGGATCTGTCGATCGACTTGTCGGGCGACACGCTGAAGGCGCTGGGCCTCGAAGACGCGCTCGACATTCGATCGCCGCAGCAGAAGCCGGGCTTCGTCGACACGTTCAATGCGCGCCTCGGCCTCGAGTACCGGCTGAGCAAGCGCATCGCGGGCCGGCTGGGCGGCTTCTACCGGCCGACGCCGGTGCCGAAGCAGACGGCGCCGGGCTCGAACATTCTCGACGGCACCGCCATCGGGCTGGGCGCTGGCGTCGGGTTCAACTTCGATGATCCCCTCGAGGTCTTCCAGTCTCCGGTGAACATCGACTTCGCCACCCAGGTTCAGTTCCTTCTGCCGCGCGAAGCGACCAAGGAAGCCACCGACCCGGTGCCGTCGTACGGCTACAGCGCCAAGATGGTCGGGCTCACGATCGTCATTCGCTACGACTTCTGAGAATTCACTGCGGGGTCAGCGAGCCGCCGCAGCTGGTCGGGCACACGGGCGCCTGAAACACCGCGCCGTCGGGCATGTCGACCGTCGGGCAGGTCGGGTTGCAGAGCAGGTCGAAGTTTGCGCCGCCGTCCCTCACGGGCGTCGCCCTGCAGTTCGTGGTGCCGCCGTCGACTGGGCCAAACAACGTGAAGCCGACCCCCAACCCGGCATCGGGCAGGCCCGACACGATGTTTCCGGACGAAGGCAGGTTGACGAAGTCGGCGCCCGCCGTCGTGAGGTTGCACAGCTGGCCGACAGAGACCTGCAGGATGCCGACGGGGCCGCACGTCGTGTCTGCCCGCAGGTTCAACGATTCCGTCGCGCACTGCTCTGGCGCACGGCTGGTGGCGATGAGGACGACCGCGGTCACTGCAACGACGGCGACTTCGAGGGCACGGCGCATGGGTTCACCTTCTGGGCATAGAGGACGGCGAGGCAGATCATCGGGACGGCGACGAGGTCGGTGGGGTCGCTGGCGATGCGTTGGGCGCCAAGGCCCAGCGGAACCGCGGCGAGCTCGATCAGGCGGCAAACGAAGTCGGCGGCGGCGCGCGAGACGCTGACGGGGACGAAGATCCCGAGCGTGACGATCGACCCAACCCACATCCGCCTTTCCAGCGGCCACGTCGTGAACCAGGTCAGCACCGCCGAGACGTACAGCGGCAGGAAGAAGCAGCCCGCGAAGTCCGAAAGCTTGCCCGTGATCGTGTTGTGGAAGGCCGCCTTGAAGACGTGATCGTTCGCGGTGAGCAGCGCGATCGCTGCCAGGGGGGCAGTCGAGAAAAACTCCGACGCGCGTCTTTGGATCCCCATTGCCGGCCGTCGCCTGAGCAATGGCCAGGCCACGTCAAGTGGACTGGGGTTGCACCAGGGGGGCGGACATCGGGGTCAGCCCGGGAACAGGCCTCGCTCGCCGTGTGTCAGGAGCGGTAGCCTGTTCGAAGGCGGCGGGATCCCCAACATGCGCAGGTGGTTGGTCACCTTCAGTGTCGTTCTGGTGCTCGCGGTGGCGGGCTTCTTCTGGCTCAAGCCAGACGCGCAGGCGCCTCTTCCGCCCGGCCCCGACCCCGTGGCATCGATGCCGCAGTTCGACCCGATCGAGGTCCGGTCGCACGACGAAGGGCTGACGCTCAAGGGCGTCGTGCTCGACCCGGGGGGCAAGCCGATTCCCGACGCCGAGGTGTCGCTGGCGGCCAGCGGTCAGCAGAGCCTCGTCGGCCTGAAGTGCCCGGTGTGCGGCGAGCTTCAGCTGACCTGCCGGGCGCGCACCGCGGCACAGACGGTGTCGGGGCTCATCACCGCCAATCGCGGCCAGCTCGTCGCCGCGGTCACCACCCGGTCGAACGCGAAGGGCGAGTTCAAGTTCGAGCACCTTGCCGGAGTCGCCTTCACCGTCTGGGCCCACGCCGGCGGTTTCGGAAACGGCCTCAAGGAACGCGCGGCCCCGGGTGAGGCCGTCGAGCTGTACCTGCCACCGCTGCGCGCGATCGCCGGGAAGCTGCGCGACGAAGATGGCAACCCCGTCGCGGGCACCGTTCGCGCCGTCTCGCGCCGCCTGGCGATCTTTCACCAGGCGACGGCTGACGCGCAGGGCTTCTTCGAGCTCAAGGGGCTCGGCGAAGGCCCCTTCTACCTGCTCGCCGAATCGCCTTCGCTGCTGCCCACTGCCCTGTCGCAGGTCGAGGCCGGCCCGGGACTTCAGAAGCTCACGCTGCTCAAGCCGCGGCGGCTCGAGGTCACGCTCACCCACGACGGCAAGCCCATCGACGGGCAGGTGAAGCTGCAGGGCGATCACCTCACCCGCGAAGGCCCGAGCCAGCAGGGCCTCGCCACCTTCACCGCGCTGTACCCCGACAAGGTGATGGTCACCGCGGTTGCCGGCTCGCTGTCGTCGGCGCCGCAGTCGGCGACGCTCGACGCGCAGGTGACGCGCATCAACCTTGCGCTCGACGAGGGCGGCCGCATCGCAGTGACGGTGCTCGACGAGGCGGATCAACCCGTGCCCGACCCCGAGGTCGAGCTCGTCACGTCCACTGGCGAAGTCGTCAGCAAGCGCAAAGCGCGCACGGGGGATCTCGTCGCCTTCGGGCCGGTGGGGCAGGGCGACTACGTGGTGAGGGCTTCTTCGGCGGGCTTCGTGCCGGGTTCGATGCCGGTGAAGGTCGGCAGCGGCGAGGCGGCGGTCGAGGTGCAGCTGCAGAAGGGCACCGTGATCTCGGGCCGCGTGCTCGACGAGTATGGCCGGCCGGCGCCGGGCGTTTCGGTGCTGGTGACTCCGACGGGGGACACCGTGGTCGCGGACGCCGAAGGAAAGTTCTCGGCCAGCGTGCCTTCGCCTGGGCTCTACGAGCTGCACGCCCACCATTCTGACTGGGGCGGCGGCAACGTGAAGGTCACGGCTCCGAAGACAGGGGTCGACCTGCAGCTCGAGCCGCGGGCCGGAGCGCAGGTCACCGTCACCGCTGAAGGCCGCCGCGTCGAAGGCGCGAGCGTCGTGATGTACGTCGAGAAGGAAGGAAGCTTTCGCAGCGACCGACCGTCGGGGGCAGACGGCGTGGTGATGATGCGCGGCCTGCCGCCGGGCACGTACTGGCTGGTCGCCTCGCACGACGACTTCCTGCCATCGGAAAGACAGAAGGTGAGCATCGACGACGGCGTGCTCGCG
>JAYUXE010000900.1:0-3587 GCA_043753165.1 Archangiaceae bacterium
ATTCCCGACCTGTCGCTGCAGCTCGTGCTGCGCTTCGTCCCCCGTCCGGGCCAGGTGAAGGCGGGGTCGACGGTGATCGTGCCGGTGGTGCTCAACCCGGCTCCGTTTCTGACCGCGCTGGGCGGCTCGGTGACGACCGAGGTGATCGTCGATCGCCTGCAGGGCTACGTGTTGCCCCAGGCGCAAGAGCTCATCGGCACGCAAATCATCCCCATCGGCCAGCCGCCCGCAGGCGAATACGAGCTCGTCGCTCTCGCGGCCAGCGGCCAGTACTGGCGCATCCCCAACGGCCTCAAGGGTGTGCTGCCGGGGCAGGGTGTGCGCTTTCATTTCGATCGTTCGGCGCCTTGACGGGTTAACCTGCGGCCCCAAGTGGGGATGCCTGTCGCAGGTGAATCCGACGCGGTGATCGCGAACCCGCTGCGGGCCAGCGGGCTGATCGATTCTGCTGCGCTCGAGGTCGGGCGCACGTTTCAGCGCACGCACGGCGGCCTGTTGTCGAATGCGCTGCTGCACCTCGCCTCGGTGAAAGAAGGCGACTTCCTGCGCGTCTTCGCCGAGCTGTACAGCACCCGGTTCGTCAAGTCGGACAAGCTGAAGACGCTGAAGCTCGACCAGGCGTTGGTCGATCGCATCGGCGTGCGGCTCGCCGAACGCCTGCGCCTGTGCCCGATTCGGTGGGACGAGGCGAAGGGGGATCTGCATGTCGTTGCCGCCGTGCCCCTGGCGACCAACCTCGACACCGAGTTGAAGAAGGTGACGGCAGCAAAGACGGTGTCGGTCTACGTCGCGACGGCGGCCTCGGTGCACGCGCTGATTCGGCGGTCGTACTACGGCGACAGCGCGGCCTTCGACGCCGTCAGCGCCAACGGGGCGGGCCCGCACCAGACGGCGAAGGTCGAGGTCAGCGACCCGCACGAGTCGATCGAGCCGACCCAGTCGGCCAAGACCGTGATGGTGAAGCTCGATGACAACCTCACCATCGCCACGCTGCGCCGCGAGAACGCGCGATACCGGGTCGCGCAGGAATTCCACCGCCGCGTCACTCTGGAACGTTCGATCGAAGAGATGGTCGATCGGATCCTGGCGGTGATGTTCGAGCTGCTGCCCGCGGAAGGCGCGGGGATCTGGCTCACCTCGGGCAACTTTGCGACGAAGTCGATTCGCACCGGTGACCAAGACAAGGTGATGGAAATCCCCCGCGCGGTGATCGACCAGACGTTGATCTCGAAAGGCGGGGTGCTGGTGAACAACGCGCTCATCGACGAACGCTTCGATCGATCGAAATCGGTGGTGATGCGCGGTGTGCAGAGCGTGATGGCGGTGCCGTTGCGCGCGCGGAACCAGACGCTGGGCGTGCTCTACGTCGACTCGATCTCGCAGAGCGCTGCGTTCAGCGACGAAGATCTGCCGCTGCTCGAGTCCATCGGGGCGCAGGCCGCGATCCTTCTCGACAACGCCGAGCTGCTGGCCAAGGTGAAGCAGGAAGTCGAGAACCGCGCCAGCCTGTCGCGCTTCCTGTCGCCCGCCGCCGTCGAAGAGGTGTTGTCGGGCCGCATGGCGCTGAAGCTCGACGGCCAGTCGGCGGTGGTGACCACGCTGTTCGCAGACATTCGCGGCTTCACCACGATGTCGTCACACATGCCTCCGGACGAGGTGGTGCGGATCCTGAACCGCTTCTTCGAAGACTGCGTCGATGCGGTCGAGCAGAACCACGGCACGGTCGACAAGTTCATCGGCGATTGCGTGATGGGGCTGTGGGGGGCTCCGGTGGCGCGGCCCGACGATGCGCGAAACGCGATGGCGGCGGCCCTGCAGATGGTCGAACGCTCGAAGCGGACGCTGATCAACGGCATCCCGCTCGAGATGGGGGTCGGCATCAACACGGGTGAAGTCGTGCTGGGAGCCGTCGGCTCGAAGAAGCGGCTCGACTACACCGCCATCGGCAGCGCGGTGAATCTCGCGGCCCGGCTGTGCGGCATCGCGCACCCGGGCGAAGTGTTGGTGACGGGCGACACGCTGGACGCCGGAGGCATGGGCGTCACGGCCGAGGCGGGCGAGCCGGTGCTCTTGAAGGGCATCGACGTGCCCATCACGCCGTACTCGGTGAAGGCGGTGGCGGCGCCGAAGGCCGAGCCAATTCGCCTCTACAACGTGGTAGGGCAGCTCGCCGCCGGGAGTCAGCCGCGAACGAAGACGTACCCGAGCGTGCCGGTGAAGGCGGACAAGCGGCCCGATGACGAGACGCTGCCGCCCACTTCGCCGTCGCCGAAGAAGCGGCGGAAGTAGGGCCTACATCCGTTCGGGAGTCGCCACGCCCAGCAGGTGCAGCCCGTTGTGCAGGGTCACCCGCACGGTGTCGGTGAGCGCCAGCCGCGCCGCGCGCAGCGCAGGGTTGTCTTCGATCAGGACCCGCGCCTCGCGCTGCTGGTTTCCCATCGTGTACCAGCGGCTGAACGCAGCGGCGAGGTCGAGCAGGTAGCGCGAGACGATCGACGGCTCGTTCGCCTCGGCCGCCTCGAACGTGACAAGCGGAAACCGGGCCACTTCGCGCACCAGCGCCTGTTCTTCAGCCAGCGTCAGCAGCGCGGCGTCGAACGCCTTCGGGGTCCCCTCGCCCTTGCGCAAGATGTTGCAGGCGCGCGCGTGGGCGTACTGCAGGTACGGGCCCGTGTGGCCTTCGAACTTGAGCACCTGTTCCCAGTCGAACTCGTAGTCGGTGACGCGGCGGTTCTTGAGGTCGCCGAAGATCACCGCGCCCACGCCGATCTGTTCGGCCAGCCCGTCGGCGTCCGTCGTCTCGATGCGGCCTAAGGTGATGTTCGTCTGCACGACCTCGGCAGCCCGCGCGTGCGCCTCGTCGAGCACCCCGCTGAGCATCTCGAGGTTTCCTTTGCGCGTGCTCATGCCCTTCACGCGCCCGAATGCGACGTGCGTGACCTTGTCGGCCCACGGCTTCCCCATCTTCGCGAGCACGGCGAAGAACTGGCGAAAGTGCAGCGACTGGTCGGCCGCGACGACGTACAGCGAACGGCTGAACTTGAAACGATCGTAGCGATCGATGGCGGCGGCGAGATCGCGCGTGGCGTACAGCGTCGACCCGTCATTCTTCTTCAGCAGCACCGGCGGCTCGCCCTCGGCGTAGGGCATGTCGACGATCAGGGCTCCGTCTGAGAGCTTCGTGCCGACGGTCTTCGTGATCTCGTCGATCACCGCGTCCATCTTTCCCTGATACCGGCTCTCGCCCTCGTAGTGTTCGAAGTCGATGCCGAGGCGGCCGTAGACCTTCTTGAAGTCTTCCAGGGACGTCTGGCGGAACTGCTGCCACGTCGCGATCGCCGCCGCGTCGCCCGCTTCCATGCGGCGGAAGAAGTCGCGCGCCTTCTCGTCGAACGCGGGCTCGGCCTCGGCGCGCTTGCTCGCCTTCACGTAGACCTCGACCAGGTGGCCGACGTCGTTCGCCTTTGCCGGGTCGCCGTATTCCTCGAACCCCACCGCGACGAGGCCGAACTGTTTGCCCCAGTCGCCCAGGTAGTTGATGCCCTCGACCTTCCACCCCTGCGCCCGGTAGAGATTCGCGATCGCGT
>JAYUXE010000901.1:0-3583 GCA_043753165.1 Archangiaceae bacterium
AATCTCGAACGGCTTTCCGCGCAGGCCGACGCGCTTCTGCCTGAAGAAGATGGGGCGCCCGTCGAGCAGCCAGACCATCGCGGCGAAGACCGCGGTCGCGGTCGCGAAGAAGGGCAGGGTGGGAATCAGCAGCGCGAGGTCGAGGGCGCGCAGGGATTTCATCGCGGCTCCATCGGGATGAGGGTCGCGGCGAGCAGAATCAACGGCGAGAACACCACGGCGGCGGCGAGCAGGATCATGGTCCTGATTCAACGCGCGTCGGGGGCGCGCATCGCGGGCGTTGGGGTGAACGGTCGGAAGCGGGAGTCGAACGGTCCCCGAGCTACTTCCAGATGGCCGTCTCAGTCGCCGAGGACTGCCGCGTCCGGCTGTCCCGCGGCCGGCTGTCCGCATCGGGTCTTCCGAACGGGCTGCATGCCGTGGCGAGCAACAGGCCCACAAAAGCACCTCGCGCCATCTTCATTTCCAGATCGCGGTTTCAGTTGCCGAGGACTGCCAGACGAAGTCGTCCGTCGAGCTGATCCGTTCGGCGCCTTCGAGGACCATCGCGCTGGAGCCGGGCAGTCGGACACCCTGGCTCGTCTCGATGAGAGGCCTGCGGCTGATTGGCTCGTGGCGGCTCCAGAAGTGATACCTGCCGTTCGTCTCGGGAAGTCCGAATTGGGTGCCTGATGATTCCGGAACAACTGCGATGCCACCGTCGGCGCCCAGCGTCGCCGACTCGCACGTGATCGCGTTCGGGTAATAGGCGAAGTGGCCGAATCGGCAAAAGGAGCTGGCGTTCGCTGAAACCAGATCTGCCACCGAGAGCTCGAAGGCGTCCTGGTCGAAGGGTTGTTCGATCCGCATAAAGACCCACTGGCATCCGACTGCCGAGCCACACGGGTTGCTGACTCCCGCGAGGCTCACGATGCCGTTCTTGAAGACGGTGATGACTGCCGACCCGCCCAGCTCACCAATAGGGCTGATCGCGCCAGCATCGAGCTGAAAAACCCTTCCTCCGTCTGTCGTCGCAACGGCCAGTACCTCGTTGGTCGATGCCCAGGACTCGGGAAACGGCGACGGCGTCGTTGCGCTGAACACCACTCCGCCATCGGAGATTTCGGCGCGAGAAACGCCACCGTCTTTCCAGGCAAAGAGATTGTGTCCGGCCCCAAACCAGCGACCGCCTTCCAACCGGGCGTAGGCAACACCCGCTTGAGTGAAAAGCTGGTCATCGCAACCGATCATGCCGGCCGCCTGGATGACGGAATCGCAAGAACGTCCCAGCAACATCAGCGGAGCCGCGCGAGGAAAAACCTCGATCGTGTTCGCGAGCTTGCCGTCGTAGGGGTAGCGCGTCGTCGGCCCGAGGCTCGTATCGATTGTCAGGTCGACCGTGTACCTGCCCACCGACTTGGGAGTGAACGCGAAATCGAACTTGCTGGGCTTCGAGTTGTGGGTAACCACCACGGGTCCCGACACTCCATTCGGCCCCGTGAACTTGCCCGAAAGGCAGCTCAGTGCCGGCTCTGGCCAAACCCGAACGCTGACCTTTGACGGGAGCCCGACCACTCCGTCAACGCTGAGGATGAAGGGCGGAGCGTCGATCGTGATCGGGTAAAAATCGGACGCGTTGCACGGCGTGCCCGCATCCGTCGGTCCTGCGTCCGTGGCGCCCGCATCCGTCGGTCCTCCGTCCGTTGCGCCCGCATCCGTCACGCCCGAGCCGGCCGGTCCTGCATCAACGAACGGAGACGGCTGACCGCATCCGGCGAGAAGCAAAGTTGCGATGAGTGCGGCGCGGGACATGTTCAGTTCAGATCGCCAATCATCCGGCGACGATTGCCAGGCCCAGTCGTCGGTGGTGCTGATGCGCCGTCGAGGACCATAAACGCATTCGACAGAAATCGAACCATCCTCACTTCGGATCGCGCTTGGCGGCGACGAACGTCTCTCGACGCAGGAGAGGCTCGGAGCCCTGGTGGCCCCTCGACTTCGCTCGGGGTGAGGGGGCTCAGGGAAACAGCGCGCCCGCGACCCAGCCGTTGCCCTCGCGCTCGTACACCACGCGGTCGTGCAGCCGATTCTCGTGCGCGATCCAGAACTCGATGCGCTCGGGGAGAAGGCGGAAGCCGCCCCAGTGGGGAGGCCGTGGCACCGGCTTGCCTTCGTACTTCGCGGTGACCTCGGCGAGCCGGGCCTCGAAGATCGCGCGCGACTCGAGCGGCTGGCTCTGCAGCGACGCCCACGCGCCCAGCTGCGACAGCCGCGCACGCGTCGCGAAGTACGCGTCTGATTCTTCCCCCGTCACCTTCTCGACCTTTCCTTCGACGCGCACCTGGCGATCCATCGAAGGCCAGTAGAAGCACAGCGCTGCGACCTGCTGCCCCGACAGCTCGCGCCCTTTGCGGCTCTCGTAGTTCGTGAAGACGACGAAGCCGCGTTCATCC
This sequence comes from Archangiaceae bacterium, assembly GCA_043753165.1. Taxonomy (GTDB): domain Bacteria; phylum Myxococcota; class Myxococcia; order Myxococcales; family Myxococcaceae; genus JAGSPQ01. The sequence goes on from JAYUXE010000901.1 coordinate 2,433, forward strand.
ACGCCCTTCATCAGCACGATGCGCGCCGACGGCCGGCCCTTCGCATCGACCGTCGCGAGCGTGACCGCGTTCGGGTCTTTCGGCTGCTTCAGCTTCGCTTCGGAAAACCACGCGTTGAAGCGGGCGAACGGCTCAGACCAATCGATGGGCATGGTATTGGAACCGCGCTTTGAGAATTCTCTTCCTCGCGTCGGAGGTTGCTCCTTACTCGAAGACGGGCGGCCTCGGCGATGTGTCGGGCGCGTTGCCGGCCGCGCTCGCCGCGCGCGGACACGAGGTGCAGGTCGTCACGCCGCGCTACGGCAGCGTGTCCATCGAAGCGCCCGCGGTGAATCCGCTGACGCTGCAGTTCCCGTTCGGCCCCGTCGTGGCCCGCTTCCGCCACGTCGAGCCCCGCAAGAACCTGCGCATCACCTTCGTCGAGAACGACGCCTACTTCGGCAGCCGGCCCAACCTCTACGGAGAGGAAGACGACGCCCGCCGCTTCGCCTTCTTCTCGATGGCGGCCCTCGCCCAGGCCGACTCGCCCGACGTCGTCCACCTCAACGACTGGCACCCCGGCCTCGCGGCGCTCGCGCTGCGAACGGCGTTTCAAAGCCGCGCGCTCATCGTCACCACGATTCACAACGTCGCCTACCAGGGCAACTTCCCGTCGACGGTCATGCCCGAGCTCGGCATTCCGTGGTCGCTGTTCCACCAGCACGGCGTCGAGCTCTTCGGCCACCTCGGCTTCTTGAAGACGGCGCTCATCTACAGCGACGTGCTCACCACCGTCTCGCCGACCTACGCGCTGGAGATTCAAACGAAAGAGGGCGGCAACGGGCTCGACGGCCTGCTGCGCCATCGCCGCGCCGACCTGCACGGAGTCTTGAACGGCATCGACACCGACGAGTGGAACCCGGACAAGGACCTTCACCTCGCCGCGCCGTACTCGCGCGACGACATCAGCGGCAAAGAGCAATGCACGCGCGCGCTGCTGAAAGACTTCGGGCTCGAAGGGCCGCGTGCCCCGGTGTTCGGCTCGGTCGGACGCATGGCCGACCAGAAAGGCGTCGAGCTCTGGCAGGAAGTGGTGCAGCAGCAGCTGAAGCGCGGCGCTTTCGCGGTCGTCCTCGGCAGCGGCGACAAGGCCTTCGAAGACAAGTGGCGCG
>JAYUXE010000902.1:0-8290 GCA_043753165.1 Archangiaceae bacterium
GCAGGCCTGCCCGATGACGATCGGGCCCGAGCCAATGACCAGCACCGTCTTGATGTCTTTTCGTAGTGGCAAGCGCCCGCTCGTATATCCGACCCCCCCTTGAATGGGCAGGCCAGTTGGGGTCCCCAAGCCTTTGCTGTATTCAGCCCCCGCGCATGTCCTCGCTCGTCATCAACTCAACTGGCCCTGTCGTGCGTCCAGCACGCCGCGAGAGCAATCGAGATCGATGGTTCATCGTCGCCATTACTGGACTGATTGCGGCAGCCGCATTTCCCAGCCTGCGCATAGACGTCGGCGGATTGCAGGTACCGCTGCACGTCATTCCTGTAGTTCTCGCGCTACCCACGGCGATGCCCCGGATGAAGCGCATACCTTCAGCCGTACGCGTCGGGCTCTTCGCCTTCACCGTCCTCTTTGCGGCGAGCGTTCTCAGCTACGGCGAACAGTTCGGCGATCTCGTCAAGGTCGTAACGAGCGTCCTGACGATGCTCACCATTGCGGCACTGGTTCGAAACAAGGGTGACTTCCTCGCGGGAGTGGTCGCGTTTTCTTTGTCACTCGTTGTGATGAACGCGCGCGGCATCACTGGCGGCGTGGTTGAGCATGTCGGGTACCAACCGCTCAGAGGCATCGCCAACAAGAACGCCTATTCCATCTACGCTTTGCCAGCCGTCGCCGTTGCTGGTTTCGCGCTGATGCACTTCCGGCAGAGCAAACGCAGTTGGGCAGTCCTTGCGGCCGGAATTCTATCGAGCGTTTTCATTCTGTTTACTGGGGCAAACCGTTCGGGCTGGGGCGGCATTCTGTTGATCGCAGGATTGATCGCCATTCAAGCGCGAAGGTGGCGCGCTCTTGCCCTCGTCGGGGTCCTGACCATCGGCTCCTACGCGGTACTGTCGCTATTCGGAACCAGCGAGACTTTCGATTACCAGGCGAAGCGAACCACCGAGGGGTACGAGTCCGACAACCTTCGCCAGAGCCTCTTCTTGACTGCGGTCGAAATTGGTCTCGAACACCCCTTGCTCGGAATCTCTGTTCAGGAGCTTCCCCGAGAGCTCGCTAAACGCACCGGCTCCGTTGGTGATGTCGTCGATCCACATAATTTCATCGGCTACATCGCGGGGGGCGCGGGCCTTACAACGTTGATGGCGCTCTTCGGATTGGGCTTCGCGCTCTGGCGGCGTCCGGCCGCCAGAATGGCGAAAGAGCTGCTGCTTGCTCATGACCTCGTACGCATCCTGCTCGTGGTCTTCCTTTTCCGCGGGATGTTCAGCCGCGAGATTCTCTCAGTTGCTGCGTTTCCCATCGCCTTCGGGCTCGCCCTCGGACTCGCATTGGTTGAGGGGACTACCGATTGGGATCTCGTCAACACGGTGCAGCGACCGGCGAAGTCACGCCAAGCGCGCGCGTAGGAAGGTGTCGAGTCGTTTGGCAATTGCCGTGCGGTTGTAGGTGGTCTCTGCAGCCTCGCGACCTGACTTCCCCAATTTCGCCCGGACGTTTGCGTCGCCAGCAATCGCCTCGAAATTACTGCGAAGCGCCTGAAGGTCGCCCGGCGTGGACGACAGGCCGCAGGCGGCGTCAGCGACCCGGCGCGCCGGTTCACCGTCCGCAATCAAGAGAATGGGCAACGACGCGGCCATAGCCTCGTAAATTTTGCTCGGCACAGCGCCCGGGATGCTCATGCCGAGACTGATGACGGCGGCATCCGCAGCTGCAAGCAGCGCAGGGATCGCCTCCCTGGGCTGAGCGGGAATCATCCTCACACGCTCGATTCGTTCTTCCTCGACACGCCGCTGCAACTTCTCGCGAACGGGTCCATCGCCCACGAGCACGAAACGGCCAGGGCTCGACGCCGGAAGGGACGCAGCGAGGTCGAGAATCGCGTCGAGTCCCTGAGCCAATCCCAGGAGCCCTGCGAAAACGAAAATCGGCCCGGGCTCGTCGCCCAACAGGGCTCTGGCGGCAGAAGTCGCTTGCGAAGGACCCCATCGCTGAGGGTCAACGCCATTGGTCACAAGCTCGGTTGGCGTCAACGGCGCCTTGCGGCGAACGGCATCGATGATCTCGCTCGACTGGCCAGTCACACCCGCAGCGCCCTTGTAAAGAGACACCTCCAGCTGTTCGGCGAGCATCGTCGCAGCTCCGGGCTTGACCACACCCATGCGAATGGCCGACTCCGGCCATAGGTCGCTGACGTTGAACACGTACGGGCACCGCCACCGCAGCGACAACGCTTTCGCGGCATATCCGATGAACAGCGGCGGAGACTCTACGAACAACAGATCAGGCCGAGGCAACAACGACGGCCCCAGAGCGGACGCGGAAGCGGCGAACGAAAAGTAACAGCCGAGCCGGCTGACGAATCCCTTCTGAGACGGCCGCAGCGGGACGCGCGCCGTGCGCAGCCGGCCCACTTGCTCCACCACCGGCTTCCACGGCAAGTAGCCTGCGCGGACTTTCCCCTCGGGATAGTTTGGAAGCGCCGTGAGCACATCGACGTCCCAACCGAAGTCGACCAAGCGCTCCCCGAGCTCCGAAAGCCTCGCCTGAGGAGCGCCCATTTCCGGCGGGAAATATTGCGTGAGAATCGTGAGACGAGGCATCAGAGCTTGCGGCGTTCGTACGCTATCTTCGCGACCTGTCCACCCAGCGGCAGCATCGACAGCCCCGCCAACGCCCAAAGCTTCCAGTTTCGCCTGGCGTGCTTCGGATACGCGGACATGCCGAAGAACAAAATCCGTCGCGCGCGCTGCGATTCGCCTTTCGCCAGGGTCGCGAGCCCATGCCGCGCGATGTCGTACTCGACGAAAGCCCGTTCGACTTCTTCACGGGTCAGTTTCGCGCGCTCGAGAAGCCGGGCGTCGACCTCGAAGCTGCTCACGTATTCGTCGACCAGATACTTGAGCGCTCCCGACGATTTCTGCTGCGCCGCTTGATTCGTCGCGTGCCACCGGTACGCGAACAGCGGCGCATCGATGTAGTAGGCGTACGACGCAGCGCCGAGCAGCCTCCAGTGGAACCACTTGTCGGGATTGATGAGCCGGCCGCCGCCATAACCTTCGATGCGCTCATAAAGGCCACGCGGATAGGCAGTCGCGAGGAAGTTGAACGGGTTCTTCAGTGTCAGCAGACAACGGCGCAACAATTCACCGGCTTCGACGCGGAATACGCGTGCACCCGTCGGAGCCGGGTAGCCAGCAACCAGGTCTGATTCCTTCCAAAGTGCGGGGTCAGGGCCGATAGCCCCGATGGGCTCGCTCTTCCCGTCGATGGTTTGGACGGCCGAGCACATCACCGCGTCCTTCTCGACGGCCTTGAACATTTTCTCGTAGGTCTCGAGCGCCGTCGGCCGCATCAGGTCGTCCGAGCTCAGCATCACCACGATGTCGCCGGAAGCCATGCGGGCAGCGCGGTCGAGGTTGCCAGCGAATCCAACATTCGCCTGGTTGATCCGCACCTTTACCCGCGGATCAGCGAACGCCTTCACCACGTCGACAGACGTGTCGGTGCTCGCGTTGTCCGAGACGAGAACTTCGAGCTCGGCTTTCTGAGCGAACACGCTCTTCAGCGTCTCGCCCAGGTACTTCTCGTAGTTGTAGTTGGGAATGCAGATTGAAAATTTCATGGCAGCACTCCGAGAAGCGAAAGCACTGTCGCGCCCGATGACAAAGGGGCGGCGCGAGCAAGACGGTAGACGCTGGCGACGCGATTCGCGCATGCGTCGATGGAGTAGGAGGACCGTGCACGCAGCCTCCCAGCTTCGCCAAGACGCTGACGCAGGTCCGCGTCTTCCGCCAAGCGGGTCAGGTGCGAAGCAAGCGCTTCGGCCGAGTCGACGGGAGCGAGCAGGCCCGTCTCCCCGTGAACAACGGTCTCTCCAACACCGCCACCTGCTACGCCGACGACCGGCAAGCCAGCAGCCATTGCCTCGACGACGGTGCGCCCGAAGGACTCACCGTCTGCGGTATGGACGAGAACGTCGAGCTCAGACATCACCGTTCGTGCGTCGACGAATCCCATGATCCGGACTCCCGCAGCAGCGCACTTCTGCCTGACCTCGTCGACGTAGGGGTCGGTTCCTTCGGTCGGTGCGTGGCCGTACAACCGGTATTCCGGCCCAGGGGCTCGACGTGCGGCCTCTGCGAAGAGCAGGTGCTTCTTCCAGCGCGACGTCAGGTTCGCAACCATGCCCATGACCGCCCGTTCCGACGACCGACGTCGAATCGACTCGAATTCGTCGAGCTGGATTCCGTTCGGGATCACGTGAAGTCGGTCGGACGGCAACAGGTCCTTCAGGGCAGCTGCCGATGCGTTCGAGTTCGCAACCACCAGAGACGCGTGCGACGTGAGGTATTCACCCAGTGCTGCGCCCGAGAGAGGAAGCTGGAAGGGCTGGTCTGGGCCGAGCATTTCTCGCAGGTGCCAAACGTGCCCAATGCTGAGGAGCCTCGCCGCACGCCCCCCTTCCGGCGTGAGAATGGTGTTCGTGTGAATGAGCTCCGCGTCCCACTGCCGAGAGGCTCGAACAATTTCCAGAAGTGTCCCAAGCCGGAAACCCGTGCGGATCAATTGCCGCGCTTCCAAAGCGGGCCGCTTCCACGCCTTCGATCGAATCTTCGGGTTCCACCAGTACAGCGGGGTGAAGACAGCTTCACCATCGACTGCGTCCATCAGAGCTTGCCGCTCTTCTCGCGTGCCCGCGGAATCGCAAACGATGCACGACCGAATGCCTCGATCGCGCATCTGGCCGATCAATCCGAGCGTGCTTAGCGCCGCGCCCCCTGCAGCGCCGTTCATGACATGCAGGACCTTACGAGGGGGCCGACCTTCGACGACCCGGTTAGGCAAGCAACACCTCTGCGATCCGCGTTCCCGCTTCACCGTCCCACAGCGGAATCGCCCGGCCTTTCGGGTACGTCCCGGCTTCGAGCTCTTTCATCGCGAGCGCAATCTTCTCGGCCGACCGCCCGACAAGCCGCGACGAGCCCTGCTCGCAGGTCATCGGCCGTTCGGTGTTCTCGCGCATCGTGAGACACGGCGCCTGGAGCACAGTCGTCTCTTCCTGCGCGCCGCCCGAGTCGGTGAGCACGACCATCGCGTCCGCCATCAGTCCGATGAAGTCGAGGTAGTCCAACGGAGGTAGCAGCTTCACCCCGTCTGGCAACGCGAGCCCGAACTCTTTCAGGCGGCCCTGCGTGCGAGGGTGGGCAGCGAACAGCACTGGCACCTTGCGAGAAACGACGGCCAGGCACGCCAGGCTCTCGGCAAGCGCGGCGGCGCCATCGACGTTCGCCGGACGGTGAAGCGTCGCGATCGCGTAGCGCCCCGGCTCGAATGAGAACCGCTGCCACACCTTTGCGGCCTTCGCCTCATCGCGAAACCGCATCAGCGTGTCGATCATCACGTTGCCGACGAGGTGAATCTTTTCGCGTGCGTGGCCCTCGCGAAGAAGGTTCTCGAGGCCCGACGGCTCGCTGGCGAACAACCGGTGGGCGATCGCGTCGACCACCTTCCGATTCCGTTCCTCCGGCATCGTCTGATCGAAGCTGCGAAGCCCCGCCTCGACATGACAGACCGGAACGTCGCAAGCGTCGGCCGCCAAAGCGCCGGCGACCGTCGAGGTGACATCCCCAACGACGATGAGCTCGTCGAGTTTCAGCGCCGGCAAGAGCTTCGACATCCGCGAAACCATCTCGCCCAGCTGTTCGCCGCGCGAGCCACCCTGGATGCCGAGGTGGTGATCAGGATCTGGCAGCTCGAGGCGCTTGAAGAACGCGTCCGACAGCGTCGCGTCGTGGTGCTGCCCGGTGTGAATCAGCGACGGGGTGACGCCGCGCGCCTTAAGCCCGCGAATCACCGCAGCCGCCTTTACGAAGTTCGGCCGCGTGCCGACCACGATGCCGAGCCGCTTCACTTCGGGTCGCCCCGATAGTTCGAGTGGAACTGCGACAGGTCTTCCGGCGTGCCCAGCACCCAGACTTCCTGCGCGACGTCGACCCGAACCTCGCGCCCCTTCCCAATCATCCGGTTGTAGACGGGGGCTACGTAGAACTCGTTGTTCACCCGCTCGTCGGCCGCGATCATCGCGTCCGCTTCGGCCACAAATTCTGCACCCGAAGTGAAGTGGTAGAGGCCCGTGCTCGCGTGGTTCGAGATGCGCTTCTTCTCGGCCACCTCGACCACCCTGCCTTGCGCATCGGTGCGCGCGAAGCTCCACTTGTCTCCCGGGGCCTCGAACACGCCGAGCACACCAGCGACAGACTTCGGTAAAGCAGGCAGCGACGTCTCCATCGACGTGCGACACCAGGTGTCAGCGTTGTAGATGATCAACGGCTCGTCGCGATTGATGTGCTCGCGCGCCTCGAGGACCGTGCACGCCTGCCCCTGCGTGACTTTGCTGAGCGGAATGATCACGGGGTCGAGCGCCGCGTATCGCGTGCGAATGTCTTCCTCGAGACCGAAGCCGTCGAGGTGTTCCTTCAGACAGATGAAGATCACCCGGCGCGCCAGCTTCAGCGGCAGGCTGTCCATCGCCCACGCGTACATCGGCTTGTCCTTCACCTGGATCATCGGCTTCGGCTCGCGATACCCCACATCGGCGAATCGGCTTCCCCTACCCGCCATCGGCATCACGATGTTCATCGGGCGAACACCTCATCAAGCAACTTCAACGCCGTCGCGTACATCGCCAGCTGGCGCCGCGGCGCATCGTCATGCAGCGGCAACATGCTGGCGAACAGCAGCGCGGTCATCAACAACACTTCGCGCCGATCGAACGGAGCGCCTGCTCCAAAGAAAACAGCCTCGAACCGCTCACGGATCCGCTCGTGGTCCGCGCGCGACCGAAGCTCGAGATCGAGCGTGGCGCCACTCGCCTTCACCGAGAACAAGTCGTTCGTGAGGAAGTCGTAACGCCCATGCACCGAGTGGTACAGCTTCGCGATGTCGTAGCGCGCGTCGCCCGTGATCCCCGTCTGTCCGAAGGATCCGCGCGGGTCGACCAGCTTGCACACGCGAGATCTGAAGTCGTACAGGATGTTCGAGAAACACAGATCGCCGTGAATCACGCTGCCGCGCGCGTTCAGCGCCATGCGCGCGACTTCCTGCTCGATGCGGGGCCACAGCGCGTTCAGGTTCTGCACGCCGCGCCCGTTGAGCCGCACTTCGCCTTCGTGCTTCACGAGCGCCATCAGCTCGGGTGGACCCGCCAGGCGTTCGAGCCGTTCTTTCGTCTTGCCCACCAGCATCTGCTCGAGCGTGCCCGCCGCCAGCGGCCGGGTGTGCGCCATGAACTTATCGGCCACGATTGCGCGCAGGTGCTTGAAGATCCGTTCCCACACGCCCGGGTCGACATTCTCGAACACGTACGCTTCGGCCAGCGACGGATACCCGTAGTACTCGAGCGTCACGTACGGCGCTGCCCAGTCGACAGAGAAGTCGACGACGCGCGGAAACAACACCGCCAGCTCAGCCGGCAACAGCCGCAGGTAGTTGATCTCGTCGATGAACTTTTCGACGTTGCGGCTCTTCTTCGTGATCGTCCCCAACACGGGATCAATCTTCAGCTCGTTGAACGCGCGCTTCTGTAGCAGGGCCTGATGCGAGGCCGCCTGGCGATCCGCATTTCCACAGTCGAGCCAGTCTCCTGCACGTTCTGCGCGCAACGGAGTCACCTCAGCGACGCGATCGAGAATCGCCTTCATCTCGGTCGGACGAGCTTTCGTCTCCGCTTCGGCCACGGCCGCGTCCGCGCTCGCCTTCAGCACCGCCGCATCGGGGAAGCAGTACACGCCGATCAGCGCGTTCAACGGCCCCTTCAGCTCGGGCTCTTTGTCCTTGAGCGCGCTCACGACGCCCGTCTTGTCCGTCTCGGCGACGCACCAGCGGTACGACTCCTCGACTGGGCTCACCAACACCGTCGGCGACGCTGAACTGAGCACGGCCGGGTCAGCGAACTGAAAATGCGTGTCGCCCAACACGATCACCGCGCGCTGGCTCTTCACCGTCCGCGCCAGGTCCGCGACGGTCTGCCCAAGGCCGCCCATTTTCGACGGCGTGATGAACTCGATCTCGCACGTGCTCCCGAACGCGCCGTTGACGAAGTCTTCGATGAACCCGCCGCGCCGCGCGACCGCGATCACGAACTTCGTGAGCCCCAACGACCGCAGGTAGCTCATTGTCCAGTGGATGACGGGCCGGCCCGCTACGGGGATCAGCGCAGGGTTTTGAATGTTCGACAGGGCAAGGAGGCCCTCAGGCACGCGACCCGCTGCAGGGATAAGAACGG
>JAYUXE010000903.1:0-8272 GCA_043753165.1 Archangiaceae bacterium
GCAGCAGGCTCGACGCCGCCTCGGGCACGAGCCCGAGGTCCACGAACGGCATCCGGAAGCGCGCGTCCGGGCTCGCGTAGGCGAGGTCGCAGTGGAGCAGGACCGTCGTCCCGATGCCCACGGCCGGCCCCTCGACGGCCGCGATGAGCGGCTTCGGGAACGTGCTCGCCGCGGCGAGAAAGCGGAAGACGGGGCTGTCGGCGCCCGTCGGCGGGTCCATGAGAAAGTCGCCGAGGTCGTTGCCGGCCGTGAAGATTGGGCTCGTGCTGCCGAACACCACCACCCGCACCGTCTTGTCGGCCGCGGCTTCGCCAAGCGCCGCGATCAACCGTTCGTACATCGCCAGCGTGAGCGCGTTCTTCTTTTCGGGCCGCGCGAAGCGGATGATCTGCGTGGTGCCCTCGCGGGACGTCTCGATGTGGTCGATCAGGGTCGGTTGGCTCATGGGCCACCGCATACAATCAGGGCGCGCCGGTGACCAATTCCATCAGCTGCTTCGTGGTGAGCCCGCCCGCGGTGTGGCTGCCGTCCAGCACGCTGTTGACGAGCTCCCGCTTCGTGCCGTGCAGCGCGAGAATTCCTTCTTCGACGGTGCCCTTCGCGACCAGGCGGTAGACGGTGACCGGCTTGGTCTGCCCCAGACGATGCGCGCGGTCGCTGGCCTGATCTTCGACGGCCGGGTTCCACCACGGGTCGAGGTGCACCACGTAGTCCGCCGCGGTGAGATTGAGCCCCGTGCCTCCGGCTTTCAGCGAAAGCAGAAACACATCGGCCTCGCCGCGCTGAAACGCCGCCACGCGCGCCTGCCGATCACCATCGGACGTGCTGCCATCGAGCCGCAGGTGGCGAACCGAAGAATCCATGCCTGCTTCGACGCGATCGAGCAGCGACGTGAACTGGCTGAACACGAGCACCCGGTGGCCCGACGCCTTGAGCTCGGCGATGAGCTCGTACAGCCGCGTCACCTTCGAGCTCGAGCCCGACCACGACGGGTCGACGAGCCCGACGTGACACGCCAGCTGCCGCAGCCGCGTGAGCGCTGCGAGCACGTGAAAATGGGTCTCGGGCTTCTTCGAGGTCAGGCTGTCGAGCTGCGCGACGGCCTCGCGCCGCGCGGCCTCGTACACGCCGAGCTCGACCTCCGACAGCGGCACCTCGAGGCGAATGTCGGTGCGGCGGGGCAGCTCTTTCGCGACCGAGTCCTTCGTGCGGCGAAGCAGAAACGGCTGCACCAGCGACCGCAGCGCCTGCCGCGCGACGTCGCTGTGGTCGCGCTCGATGGGCATCACGAAGCGCTCGCGAAACGAGTCGTGCCCGCCGAACAGGCCGGGCAGCACCGCGCGGAAGAGGCTCCACAGCTCGGCGAGCCGGTTTTCCATCGGGGTGCCCGACAACGCGACGACGAAGCCGGCCTTCAACGCGCGCGCCGCATACGCCCGCTGCGTGTTCGCGTTCTTCAGCGCCTGCGCCTCGTCGAGCACCACGGTCTCGAACTGCTTCTTCGACAGCGCGTCCTGTTCCTGCACCAGCAGGCCCCAGCTGATGACGAGCACGTCGCCCGCCTTTGCCGCCGCGATGGTCGCCTCGCGATCCACGTCGCGCAGCATCGTCACCTTCAGCGACGGAGCGAACTTCGCTGCCTCGGCCGCCCAGTTCGGCGCCACCGACGTCGGAGCGACCACCAGCGCCGGCCCGAGCTTCGCGCGAGACAACAGCAGCGCCAGCGTCTGCACCGTCTTGCCGAGGCCCATGTCGTCGGCGAGCACGGCCCCCGCGCCCCAGGCGGCGAGGCGCGACAGCCAGACGAAGCCATCGAGCTGGTAGTCGCGCAGCGTGCCCTTGAAGGCCCTGGGCAACTTCACGTCGAGCGTGGCCGACTCGCGCATGCGCTTGACGATGCGGCCGAAGTCGGCGGCCAGGTGCAGCGCTTCGACCTCGGGCGTCAGCGCTTCGATCAGCGGCGCATCGGCCAGCGTCACTTCCGTCAACTCGCCGCGCGCCCGGCCCGACAGCGCAATCGGCGCGAGGCTCGACAAGAGCTTCTCTGACAGCCGCGCGAACTGGTGATCGCCGAGGTCGACCCACGTCTGCCCGCCGCGAATCGCTTCGATGACGCGGGCGATCGGCACCACGCGCGCGTCGACCTTGACGCTGCCTTCCAGCGCGAACCAGTCGGTCTTCTTCGTCACCGTCAACGCGAGATCAGAGACCGCCACGGGTCGCGACATGCGCAGCGCCGAGCCCACCGTCTGCACGACGACCTTTTCGCCCAGCTGCTGCAGCTGCTCGATGACGGTGAGCACGACGTCGGGCTGCTCGAGGTGCCAGACGCCATCTTCATCAGGGGGTGGCAGGCCCAGGGACCTTTCGAGGTCCGCGGCGGCCTGTTTTTCGGCGTCGAGGTTCCGGCTGGTGAAGATGCGACCTTCGGGTCGCCACGAGGCGATCGCGGCGGCGCCCTGCCCCGGCCTCTGCGGCAGCTCGCCGGGCAAAGGCTCGACGTGCAGGCTCATCGTCAACGAGAGGCCGTGACCCGGGACGACACGCACGCGCAGACGGGAATCGGGGGGAAGTGCAGCGCCTTCGAGCGAAGACGGCAGCGAAAGCGCGACGGGCCCCAGCGACTCGAGCGTCTTCATCAGCTGCGGCCCGGCCTCAGCGGGAAACTCGCCGCCGTGGTGGCCGATTGCTTTTACGAACGCCCACGCGCTCGCGGGCAGCTCGCCAACCGTCATCACCGTTCTGTCGTCGCTCAGCTCGACGGCGATCACGCCCGTGTCGCCCTGGAACCACCTCGGGTGGTTCAGCGGCTTGCCCTCGAGCCGCAGCCGCACGTCGACCCCGTTCGCCTGCTCGGCGACCTCGATCTGAATCGGCGCCGACTTCAGCTGCACCGGCGTGTCGCGGCGTTGCTCGCGCAGAAACAACAGCGGGTGTCCGACCAACCCGCGCAGCAGCTCGACCTGGGTGGTGTGCGCCTGCCGATCGCGATGCACTTCGACCAGCCGTTCGAGGTTGCGGCGGTCGCGCGCCGGCAGCTGGCCTGCGCCCCGCAACGCCTCGCGCGCGTTGATCGACTTCGGTCTTCCCTTCGCCGACTCGACGACTGCGGTGACGGCCTTGTGGTGCTGAAAATCGTCGAGCATCGAGAACTCGATGCGGAAACCCACCTGCGTGAGCGCAGCGGCGGGCGCCACCGGAGCCGCGGCCTTCACCGCATCGAAGACTTTTTCCCACGAAGGCCGCAGGTTCCGTTTCAGCGTGAGCAGCGCGTACGGCTCACCCGCGGTCAGGAACCGCTGCACCGCGTCGATTGCGACGCAGACGTGCCAGCACATGGTTCTTCCGCAGGTGCAGAGAAGATCCCGATCGTCGTTGAAGAGAAAGACGGCCGGCCTCTGCACGCGCTGATCGTGCACCTCTGAGTTCGGCAGCTCGACGCGGACGGCGGTCGAATCGTCGACGCTGATGCGCGCATGCAGCGTGGTGCGCGGGAAGACTGTCAGCGTCGGCTGCCGGCGGGCTTCCAGGCGCAGGAAGAACGTCAGGAACTCGCGTTCTGCCGGCGGTCTGAACTGCAGCGGGCGGTCTCGCCACCCGTCGAGCTCGGCCGCTTTTTCCTGCAGCCACGCCCACAAGAACGCGCGCACGGTGCTGGGCCTGACGTGCGCGCTGCGGCCGCTGGAAGAATCGAACGCCGCATCGAACACGTCGGCGACCGACACCGCGCGCACGCTGTAGATCCACCCCGCCTGCGGAGCGACCTCGAACGCACTGAACGCCAACAGGTGCGCCACGCGATGCGCATCGGCCCACAGCGTCAGCTCTTCGACCGTCTTCGGCTCTTCCACGACCGGCTACTCCATCGCGGGCGGCGCGTTGCGGCCCCGCAGCGGAATTTCCGGAGCGAGCAGCGCCAGCAAGAGCCCGAGAATCGCGATGACCAGCGCGGCGCGGTAGACGTGACGAATCGCGGTGGTGAACGCGCGCTTCACCGCCGAGCCGAGCGCATCGACGGTGGCCAGCGACTGGGTCTCGGCGCCAGCCAGCGCCTCGAGGTTCGCGTCGGTGGCCTTGCGCTGGGCCGCGAACCCGGCCGCGACGCGTTCTTTGATCGCGGTGGCGTTGAACGTGCCCGTGGGCGCGGCTTCGTCGCCGGTTGCCGACGGCTGAAACCTTCCACGGAATTCGGCGGGAACTCTTTCGAGCACGGGCGCCATCTCTGCGCCGATTTCCGACGACAGCGTGGCGGCGAAGATGGTGCCGATGACGGCGATGCCGACGGTGACGCCCATCGACCGCGCGAAAGTGGCCATCGACGTCGCAAACCCGATGCGCTGCGGCGGCACCGCGTTCTGAATCGCGAGCGTGAACAACGGGATCCCCGGGCCCAGGCCGACGCCGAGCAGGATCATCTTCAACGTCAGTTCCGTCTGCGTGCTCTCGGCGGTGATGGTGAAGGCCATCATCGCGAACGCGCCGCACAAGATGACCAGCGAGCCGACGAGCAGCACCTTGTACCGGCCGATGCGCGAGACGAGCCGGCCGACGAACACGTTGGCGAAGATGAGCCCGAACGTCAGCGGCAGCGTGGTGAGACCTGATCGCGTGGCGGTGAGGCCCACGACGTTCACCATGAACAACGGCAGAAACACGATGCCCGCCAGAAACGAGCCACCGACGACGAACGCGTTGAGCACGGTGATCGCGAACGGCCGGCTCTTGAACATCGCGAGGTCGACGATTGGATTCTTCGCGCGGCGTTCGACGAGCACGAACAGCACGCAGCCGACGATGGCGATCGCGAACAGCCCGAGAATCTGCGGCGACAGCCACGGGTAGAAGTTCGGACGCGGATCCGACGCGCCTTTACCGAGGCTGAGGCCGATGAGCAGGGGGACGACGCCGAGTGACAGCATGAGCGCCCCGAGAAAATCGATCGAGCCACCCGACCGGCTGGCGAGCCGCAGCGGCGGCATCTTCGCGAGGATGAACGCGATCGCGATTCCGCCCACCGGCATGTTGATGAAGAAGACCCAGTGCCAGCCGAGGTGGTCGGTGATGTAGCCGCCGACGAGCGGGCCGATGACGCTCGAGAGGCCGAAGACGGCCCCGAAGGTGCCCTGGTACTTGCCGCGCTCGCGGGGCGGAAAGATGTCGGCGACCACGGCGAACGCAGAAGTGAACAGGCCCGCCGAGCCCGCGCCCTGCACCGCCCGGAAGGCGATGAGCTGCGTGGTGGTCTGCGCGAGCCCGCACAACACCGAGCCGATCAGAAAGACGACGATTGCGCCGAGCAGCATGCGCCGGCGGCCGAATTGATCAGACAGCTTGCCGAAGATGGGGACGAGCACGGTCGACGCGACCAGGTACGAGGTGGTGATCCACACGTAGAGGCCCGGCTCGATGTGCAACGCCTGCTGAATCGCGGGGCCGGCGGTGGCGACGACGGTCTGGTCGATTGCCGCCAGCAGCATCGACAGCAGACAACCGACGAGGGTGAAGATTTTTTCGGCCTGGGTGAGGTCGAAAGACGGGGCCGATGCGTCGGGGCTGCTCATCGGCCCGCGATTACTATCAGCGCGCGTGGTTGTCGCGGGCCGGGCTGCCCCACGCGGTCGCCCAGCCGTGGTCGGGCAGCGCAAAGCCAGGAAGGTGAATCGCGCGCACACCTTCGGAAGTGTCGTCACCGCGGACCTTCACCACCCAGCGGCTGTCGTTGAGCAGGCCTTCGCCCTGGTAGCTCTCGCCGCCGGGCAGCTTGCAGCTGAACAACGGCTCGCCCTGGGCAGACACCTCGCGCAGCACGGTCGAACGCGGCGTGGTCGGGCAGTAGGAATCGGGCTGCGAAAAAAGCACCGTCGCGCGCGAGGTGAGCACGGTGTTGGTGATGTCGAGGCCACCCGCGTCGGGGCTGCCGATCTCGAGCTGCCACAGGGTCTGCGACGTCGCGGGGTCGACGCGGACGAGCGTCATCACCGTGCTGGGGATCTGCATCTGCGGAATCGCGCACGAGGGCAGCTCACGGGTCTCGGTGCCGGCGTAGCTGATCGCTCCGAGCGCGAGGCGGGGGTAGCCGGCGCTCTGCAGCGCGGGCGGCATGTTGTTGACCCATGCGCCGCTGGCCGTTTCAGAGAGCCAGTGGTCCCAGTGGTAGACGCGGCCGCCGAAGACCGCAGCGGGGTTGGCGTGAACGTTGTCGAGGCTCCAGCGAAGAAGCCCCTGCGGAGACACCGAGAAGTAGCGGCGGTTCATGCCGGCGGATGCGCCTGTGTAGAGGTAGCCCGACTCGTCGACAGGCGTCGATTGGTCGTCGATGCGAAGGCCGGGCAGCTTCGTTTCCCACAGCGTAGCGCCGGTGTTCAGCGAGAGGGCGAAGATGCTGCTGTCGAGCACCTTCTTGTTCGGCATCGACTTGTCCATGCGCACGACGCCGACGTAGACGATGCCGGCCGGCCCGCGCGCGAGGGTGCGAACCGAGAGGCTGCTGGCCGCGGGGTCGAGCGCGAAGGCCTTCGTCCACTTCAACGTGCCGTCGTTGATGCTGCGCGCCTGCACCGCGGACCCAAGCCGCAGAATCAGCACGTCTTCCATCAACGCCATCTGATCACCGATCGGAATCGGAACGCGGAAGCGCTTGAAGCCGGTGCTGGTGACGGACACGAGGTGGCCCGCGTTGCTCTCGAACTCGCGCTCGCGCCAGTACACGTTGTTCAAGCGATCGGCGATCGAGTCCCAGAGCACCTGCTCGCCCATGGGCGCCCACACCGTCCAGCTGGGCTCGAGCTCGTCGGGGTCCGGCCGGTTGCACGCGTTCGCGGCGCAGAGTCCGAGGCGTTGGCAGGGGCTGGGCGCGCCGCAGGTCGCTCCGTCGCCAACCGGGACCTTCTTGCAGACGCCGATGAGACAGATGTTCGCGGTGTTGCAGTCGGAAGGGCCGCACGGCGTGCCGTCGGGCGCGTCTTCGAAACCGCACCCCGCGCCCGGATCACATGTGGGCGCTTTGCAGGGGTCGTTCGAGGCGGCGCAGCGCGCGAGCGACGAAAAATAGACGCAGCCGGTGCCGGGGTCGCACGAGTCCGTGGTGCATGCGTTGCCATCGACACACTCGCGCGGCGTGCCGACGCACTCGCCCGCGATGCACTGCGACGTCAGCAGACACGCCTTGCCGCCCTCGCATGCCGTGCCATTGGTGGTGTTGACGTGCACGCAGCCGCCCGCGGCATGGTCGTACACCTGGGTCCAGCACGGGCCGCGTTCGTCGCAAGCGGGCTCAGGCACGGCGACCCCGGCGAGGGTGGTGTCGGCCGTTTGATCATTGGACGTGAGGTGCAGCCCACGCTCGAACGTGCCGGCCGCGGTGGGATCGAAGGTGACCTCGATGTTGACGCTCGCGCCGCCCGCAACGGTCTGCTCGCTGAGCTCGACGGCGAAGGGCGGCTCGGTGGTGAGCTTGAAGCTGCGTGCAGCGCGGCCGCCGTTGCGAACCTCGACGGTGGCCGCGGTCGGGTGGCCGATGACGGTGAGTTCGAAGTCGGTGCGCGGTGACCCGAAGGTCAGGTCGCCCGTGACGCCCTGCACCTGCCCTGTTCGGCAGCTGGCGAGGATCAGCAGCGTGACGGCGAGGCGGCGCACCGCACCACCCTACTACTCGCCTTCGCCCGCGTCGGCCCCACCCAGACAATTGGGTCCGGTGCCAATGGCGTCGACCTTCCAGCGAATGCCTTTCGAGAAGCAGGCGTTGGCTTTGACGGGTTTGTCGCTCGATTGGCGCGAGTACTCGAAGTCCTTCAGCAGGGCCTGGCCCGTACCGGGCTCGAAGGCGCCATCGCAGCGGAAAATCTCGAGACGGTCGCCCTTCATCGTCGCAATGCCCTCGAGCATGGCCAGCTCGGTGAGCTCACACGCAGTCTCGGACGTGAGCTCGGCCGCCGTCGCGGTGACACGCGTCGATTCTTTCAAAGCCGTCGTGCGCACCGACTTGTCGTGTTGCTGTACCGCGATGACGATCGCCAGCAGGATCCACGACGCGATCCACACCAGCGAGCCGATGATCGACAGAATCGCCTGCCACGGCGTCGTCACGTCCAGCGACGTCGCCGTCTTGCGAACGCGAAGCGCCTGGACGATGCCAATCACCGAGCCGATGGGCAGACAGCAGAAGACGACGCCGCCCAGCGACCAGTACAGCGAGGCCTTCGCCCTGACCGCGAGCCCGGCGATCTGGTTCTGCCTCTCGCGCGCCTTTTCCGTCGCGCGCGTCGTCGCTTCC
>JAYUXE010000904.1:0-8243 GCA_043753165.1 Archangiaceae bacterium
TCTGTCTCGAGGTCGGCGAGCTCGGATCCAGTCTGACCCATCAACTTCAATCCCCCTCCGAACTCGCCATGGTCGAAACCGGCCGCCGTCGAATTCCGCGATGTGCTGCCTCGCGCCTCTCAATGCTCGGGGCAGCGACTCCTGAAACCGAAGGGCGCGCTCGTCCGTTTCACGCGAGCGAAGTCGAACGGGACGACGGCGATGCCGCCAGCCGTCATCGTGACCGTCCACCTTGCATCCTCTCCAACGGGAACAGGCACCTCGACCCAGTCGGAGACGTCAACCGCGACCGGCAACGGTCGCTCGACGGGCCCGGGCTTTTCATTTTCGACGGCGGCGACCGGCGAATGCGGCGACGACAAGTGCACCGAGCGCAGGGCTGGTCGCTCCGCAGCCGCAGCCGACTGGCGGGGGCACCGGCTCGCCGCCAGCGTCTGGCGCACCTGCATCCACGCCCGCATCCGGCTGACCCGCATCGGGCTGCCCTGCGTCCGGCTGCCCTGCATCGGGCTGACCTGCATCGGGCTGCCCTGCGTCCGGCTGACCCGCGTCGGGCGCCGGTCGAAGCGCCGCGCTGCAGGCCGCGAGCTCATCGGGCGCGCCGATGCAGAGGCCCGGGCGTTTGCTCAAGATCCCGCCCATGCCTTCGCGCGCGGTATTTACGACCGCCACGATCAGCGTCGCGGCGCCCGACGTATCGAACGTGTTCGCGACCTTCACGTCCGTCACCGGCAAGACGAGCGCGTTCACCCCGCCCCGTCGCACGCCGATCACCAGCACGACACCCGCGGTCTCGTCTTCGACCGTCGCCGGATCATCGACCAGCTGCACGCCCATCGTCCCGCGGCCCGCCGCCGGCACCTGAAAATATGCGCTCGCCGCGTAGAACACCCGCTGGTTGTCGACGCGATACGGCGCAGAGACCGTCGTCATCATCGGGGCCGGATACGCCGCGCCATTCACGTACGACTTCGTCGAATCGGCCGCCGCGCCCGTGAAGAAGTTCCAGTACACGAACGTGTGAAATGCCTGCGCAAACGACGACTGGTAGTCGGCCTTCAAGAGTGCATCGAGCTGCACCAGCCACCGCGGGTTCGCGACGTCGGCGGGCTCGGAAGGATGTCCGTTTCCGTTCTCGGTGCGCTCGATCAGCTTGCGGATGATCGGCGCACCGTACTTCTGCGAAAGGAACTCGAAGAACAGCGCCGAGCCATACGCGAAGCCAGGCACCGGACCCGGCGGCGACGTGTCGATCGATCGATCGGGCCGCGCCATGAACTGCGGCAGGAAGCCTTCGAAGTCATTCGTCGACGGGTCGAAGTGCTCGGTCGCCCAGACGGCGGTGCCTTCGGAGAAGTTGACCCCCTGGTTGTTGTCGTACGCGGCCTGGATCGCGTGAAAGTACTCGTGGCTGCCGAGGATGCGCGTCGCGACGGTGGCGTTCGGGTACCCGTAGCCGACGAAGTCGTTTTCCTGAACGACGTACCCGATGCACTTCTCGCCGGTGCACGCGTCGGTGCGGAAGGCGCCGTCGGCCGAGAACCCGAAGTCGACGAGGTAGATGTCGAAGCGATCGCTGCCGCCGTTGCTCGCGAGCGCCGCATCATTGCCGGGGCGGCGGAAGCCGAGCTCGCCGTGGTACTTCGCGCCGACTTCCACGTAGACACTCGCGACGGCCTCGACGAGATCTGGCGTGCCGTTGGCGTTGGTGTCGGCGGCAGGCACGGCGTTCTTCGCCATGCGGGTGTAGTGAACGCGGTAGCCGCCGTCGGGCGCGTCGTAATTCTCAACCGTGTCGGACGGCAGGAACCGCCACATCTCGGAGCTCGAGGTGTCGGTGGGTCGCAGCTCGTCACGAACGGACACGGGGTGGGGTTCCCGCATCGGGCCTTCCGGCGCACAGCCCGCCGACATCAACAGCACGGGAAGAAGCCGGCCGATTCGCTGGCAGGCCCTCGACTTCGATCGGGTTGAATGAGGAGGGGTCGAAGGCATCGCGGTTCGGCGTAGCACGCGAGTCCTCCGTTGCGGAATGCGGCGGGCTGATCACAATCTCCCGCCCCGCAATGGCCGCTGACGCAACCCTGCTTGCACACGTCCCGCTGTTCGAACGCCTCGATGAAGAGGAACGCAACCTGCTCGCGGCGCAGATCGAAGCCGTCGAAATTCCCGCCGGCACCAACGTCTTCAAGCGCGGCGACCCTGGCGATTCGATCTTCATCGTCGCGTCGGGCGAAGTGGAAATCTTCGTGCTCGACACCACCGGCCAGCGCATCGTCTTCGAGACGGCGAAGGTCGGCGACTTCTTCGGAGAGCTCTCGCTGCTCGACGGAGATCCGCGTTCAGCCTCGGCCGTCGCGATTCAAGAGACGCGCGCGCTGCGCATCGACCGCAATGACCTGACGCTGCTCTTCACCCGTCACCCGACCGCGGCGCTCGACGTGCTGTCCGTGATCGGGCGCCGGCTGCGCGAGGCCGACCGGTTGATCGGCACCCGCGTGGTCGGCAGCCCCAACGAAGCGGTCGAAGAACGGCTGACGTTGGTCGAACGCATCGCCGACTTCGCGGCCGCGTTCTCAGGCACGTTCAGCTTCCTGCTGATGCACGTGATCTGGTTCACGGTGTGGATCACGATCAACACCGGGATGTTCAAGGGGATGGAGACGTTCGACCCCTATCCGTTCGGCCTGCTGACGATGGTCGTGTCGCTCGAGGCGATCTTCCTTTCGTGCATGGTGCTGATCAGCCAGAGCCGCCAGGCCGTGAAAGACCGCATTCGATCAGACGTGGAATACGACGCGAACATCCGCGCCGGCCTCGAAGTGACGCAGCTGCACGTGAAGGTCGACCAGCTGTACGAACAGGTGCTCGCGCGGCTCGCGATGGTCGAGCGCGCCGTGAACCCGAGCGCGTTGAAGGCGCCGGCGACGCCGAACAAGTCGTCCGGCGTCGGCCTGCCGCCCGTGCCTTAGCCTGGCTGCTTCACCGTTCGCAGGTACGGCTTCACCGTCTTGAAGCCGTCGGGGAACAGCGTCTTCGCGTCGGCGTCACTGACCGACGGGACGATGATGACGTCCTCACCGTGCTGCCAGTCTGCGGGCGTCGCGACCTTGTGCTTCGCGGTCAGCTGAAGCGAGTCGATGACGCGAAGGAGCTCGTCGAAGTTGCGGCCGGTGCTCGCGGGGTACGTGAGCATCAGCTTCACCTTCTTGTCCGGGCCGATCACGAACACGCTGCGCACCGTGAAGGTGTCGTTCGCGTTGGGGTGAATCATGTCGTAGAGGTTCGAGACGTTGCGGTCGGCGTCGGCGATCAGCGGGAAGTTGAGCTTCGCGCCCTGCGTCTCTTCGATGTCCTTCGCCCAGTCCTGGTGCGAGCCCAGCGGGTCGACCGACAGGCCGATGACCTTCACGTTTCGCTTCGTGAACTCGGGCTTGAGCCTGGCGACGCGGCCGAGCTCGGTGGTGCAAACGGGGGTGAAATCGCGGGGATGCGAGAACAGCACGCCCCACCCGTCGCCGAGCCACGCGTGAAAAGTGACCCGACCCTCGGTGGTCTCGGCAGTGAAATCGGGGGCTGTGTCACCTAATCGTAACGCCATTTCGAAACTCCTAGGGGCAGGGGCTGATCTGGGCAAAGTACGGGCGCCCATGTTTTTACACGCGCTCGGTCACTTTCACCCAGAGACGGTGATTAGCAACGAGTTCCTCGAGTCGCTGGAGATTGAGACCAGCGACCAGTGGATCGTCGAACGGGTGGGCATTCGAAAGCGGCACACGGTGCTGCCTCTCGACTACATCCGCCACACGCGCAACCGCGATCCGCGCGCGGCAATCGAAGCGGCGACGATGTCGAACGCGCAGACCGGGGCAAAGGCGGCCCAGATGGCGCTGGCCCGCGCGGGGCTGAAGGCGTCGGACATCGGCATGGTGCTGTCGGGAGGCTGTTCGCCGGACGAGTGCATTCCGGCGGAAGCGGCGCGCGTCGCCGAGCAGTTGGGCATCGAGGCGCCGAGTCTGGATGTCGCCAGCGCGTGCTCGAGCTTCGGAGCGCAGATGTTCTTTCTCGAGTCGATGAAGCCCGAACGGCTGCCCGACTTCGTGCTGGTGGTGAACCCGGAAAATTCGACGCGCGTCGTCGACTACAGCGATCGCAACAGCTGCGTGCTGTGGGGCGATGGCTCGTCGGCAGCGATTCTGTCTCCACGGATTCCGGGGCGGTGGAAGGTGACGCAGACGGTGCTTCGCGGCGACCCCTCTGGAGCCGACAAGGTGAAGGTTCCGCGGTTCGGGCACTTCACGCAGCAGGGCGCGGCAGTGCAGCACTTCGCGGTGAAGCGCGGCGGCGAAGTGTTCGAAGAGCTGCGCGGACGATTTCTGAAGTCGGGCGGGAAGGCCGAAGACCTCACCTTCATCGGGCACCAGGCGAATCTGCGGATGCTCGAGGCGATCGCGAAGCGCGCGGAAGTGCTGCCGGGCCGTCACCGCTACAACGTGGACCACCGGGGAAATACGGGCGCAGCGGGCGCTCCGTCGGTGCTGTCGGAAGTGTGGGACTCGCCAGAGCTGAGCCCGGCGATCGCGTTGTGCGTCGTCGGCAGCGGGCTGACGTGGGCCGGCGCGCTGCTGCAGCGAAACGCTTAAGCCTTGCAACATCAGGGACTTTCGAGCCCATCGCTGATTCGTTCGAAAAGCCGTGTCACCAATTTCGAAGCGTTCGCGTTGAGCCGGTTGAAGCCCTCAACCCAGGAGATACGCGATGTCGAAAATGGCCACGCAGCAGCTGTCGCAGCACAACGGAAACGGCGGGATCCTCGTCACGGCAGACGGGAAGACGTTGCCCCTGAAGGCAGCGGCGCTGACCGCCGACGCGAAGGGCGGAATCATTCGCGTGGTGCTCGAGCAGAAGTTCTTCAACCCGCACAGCGAGCCGCTGCAGGTCACCTACCAGGTGCCCTTGCCGGCCGACGCGGCGGTGAGTGGCTTCGCGTTCCGCATCGGCGAAGAACGAATCATCGGAGAAGTCGACACGAAGAAGAAGGCGCGCGACCGGTTCGAAGAGGCGATTCTCGATGGGCGCACGGCGGCGATTCTCGACCAGGAACGCAGCAGCCTGTTCACCCAGCAGGTCGGCAACATTCCTCCGTACACCGAGGTGGTGGCCGAGCTGACCATCGATCAGAAGCTGATGTGGCTGCCCGATGGCGCGTGGGAATGGCGGTTCCCGACGGTGGTCGGCCCCCGGTACCTGGGTGCAGTCGGCCGGGTGGTGGATGCGGCGAAGGTGACGGTCGACATCGCGGACACCGAGCTGCCGGTGAAGCTGTCGTTGAAGATGTCGGTGCGCGATCAGATTGCGGTGAAGCCGTACTCGCCGTCGCACCCGCTGCACGCTGCGCAGGGGTTGCAGCGGTACGACGTGAGCTTCGACGAGGAACAGGGCGTGCCGCTGGATCGCGACGTGGTGGTGCGGTGGCAGGCGGCGGGGCTGATGGTGGGCGCGGAGCTCGATCTCGCGCGGCCGGTGACGGGTGAGCCGTCGGACGCGAGCTTCGGGCTGTTGACGCTGGTGCCGCCGACGCCGGCGGTTCGCATGGAATCGGTGCCGCGCGATCTGATCGTGCTGCTCGACACGTCGGGCTCGATGTCGGGGCACCCGATGGATCAAGCGAAGAAGATGGTGGCCGCGATGATCGACACGCTCGCCGCGCAAGACCGCCTCGAGATCATCGAGTTCAGCAACGAGCCGCGGCGCTGGAAGTCGAAGCCCCAGGAAGCGAACCCGGGCAACAAGTCAGCGGCGCAGGCGTGGCTTGCGGGTCTGCGCGCGGGCGGCGGCACCGAGATGGCGCAGGGAATGATCGAGGCGCTGAAGCCGCTGCGCAAAGACGCCCAGCGGCAGGTGGTGCTGATCACCGACGGCCTCATCGGCAGTGAGCACGAGGTGCTGAACGCGATCGTCAACAAGCTGCCGTCGGGCTCGCGGGTGCACACGGTGGGCATTGGCAACGGAGTGAATCGCAGCCTGACGATGCCGGCGGCGCGCGCGGGCCGCGGCATCGAGATCACGATGGGGCTCGGGGAAGACGCGGAAGTGGCGGCGCGGCGGCTGTTGGCGCGGACGACGGCTCCGCTGGTGACCGAGGTCGAAGTGTCGGGCAGCGCGCTGGTGTCGGTGGCGCCGGAACACCCGATGGATTTGTTCGCGGGCTCGCCGGCGCTGCTGGCGTTCAAGCTGAACCCCGCGGGCGGTGAGCTCGTGGTGCGCGGCAAGACGGCGACGGGCAACTACCTCGAACGCCTGACGGTGAGGCCGATGAACCGCGGTGAAGGCAGCGCGGCGATCGCGGCGCTGTTCGCGCGGGAATGCGTCGAGGACCTCGAGACGAAGGCCGCGGCAGGGGGAGCCAGCCCCGGGGTCGACGCGCAGGTCGAGAAGCTCGGGCTCGCGTTTCAGATCTCGACGCGACTCACGAGCTGGGTCGCGGTCAGCAAGACGGCGCTGGTCGACTCGACGGCACCGAAGCGCCAGGAGACTGTGCCGCACAACCTGCCGTTCGGAATGTCGGCGGAAGGGGTCGGGCTTCGTCCCGCGGCGGCTTCGCGCGCTTCGTCCGTGGGAGGAGCCGAACGGATGCGAATGGCGCCGCAGTCGCAGGGCATCGTGGCCCGCAGGTCGTCGGCGCCCGAAGGCATCACAGGGGGGGCGCCGAAGGGCGGGTTCTTCGAAAAGCTGATCGCTCCGTTCACGCAGGACATCGACGAGTCGGATGACGAAGGTCAGATGGACAAAGAGGCGGCGCCGATGCGGAAGGACGAGGCACCGGCCTCGATTTCGGCGCCAGCGCCAGCCCCAGCCCCAGCTCCGGCTCCTGCTGCCGCTGCCGCTGTCGCTCCCGCGAAGGATTCAGGGCCGGCCGAGCAGACGTTCACCGCGAAGGTTGTGTTGAACAAGGACGGGAAGCTGGCGGTGCAGTTCACGTTCAGTGGCGGCACGCTGGTGTGGGCGCCGATGGACGTGGTGCTTGAGTTGGCCGATGGCAGCTTCGCAGGCGTGACGGTGGACGCGTCGCGGACGACGACGCCGCACGTTGCAAAAGACGGGGTCACGCTCACACTGGCGATGATTCTGGGTACGGCGCAGGGTCGGCCGGTGAAGGTCCACCTGAAGTCGGGCGCGGCGCGCCTGGTGCTCGACCTGGCCTGAGACAAAATGGACGCCGAAGCCCAACAGCTGGCGTCGATCGGTGCCGGTGATTCGTCTGCCTTCGGGCAGTGGATCGCCGGCGCCGAGCCGTCTTTGCGCCAGTCGCTTCGCGCGTTCGCTGCGTTGGTCGACACCGAGGCAGTGCTGCAGGAAGCCCTGCTTCGAGTGTGGCAGGTGGCGCCGAAGTTCGTGCCCGACGGAAAGCCCAATGCGCTGCTGCGGTTTGCAGTGACGACGACGCGGAATGCGGCGATCAGTGAGCTGCGAAGGTCCGTGCCATCGAAGGAACAGCTGGACGCGTTGGAGCACGAGCTGGCGGCCGAGGTGCAAGTGCAGCCCTCGCCGCCGGATCCGTTCTTGAGAGAGGCGATTTTAGAGTGCCGGAAGAAGCTGCCGGGCCAGCCGGGCCTCGCGCTCGAACAGCGGCTCGCATCGGGTGGAGCGCAAGACGACGCAGCGCTGGCGGCGCGGCTCGGAATGAAGACGAACACGTTTCTGCAGAACTACGGGCGGGCGCGAAAGCTGCTGGCCGAGTGTCTGAGGAAGCGCGGCGTCGAGCTGGAGGCCCGCTAGATGGACGAGATCCTGATCGAACAGGTGACGAGCGCGCATCGTGAACGGGCGCTGGACGGACGCGTGAAGAGCCACCCCGCGTGGCATGACCTCGATGCAGATGGCCGGCGCGACGCGTTCAAGGCGACGCTGCTTTCCAGAAAACTCGAGGCGGCGCTGAGCCCGCTTGGCCAGTCCACGACCGTCAGTGCCGTGCTTTCCCGGCTTCGGTAACGACGCATCGCGTCGAAACTCGGGTCCGTTGAACGGACCAACCCCCTGCCAACACGACCTTTGGGCATTCGATCGAATTCGATCGAAGATTTTGACGCGGCGCGGCGAGCGCTACTGAACGCGCTGCAGCTCGCGGTACGAGAACGGGGTCGACGACTGGCACCACGAGGGAAACGGCCCCGTCAGACGAAGGCCGGAAAAGGTGTCGCCGACGCGTGAGTCAGCGGTGAGCTCTTCGAGCTGAAGGGTGC
>JAYUXE010000905.1:0-3555 GCA_043753165.1 Archangiaceae bacterium
CGAGGCGGCAGACACGGGCCTTTCGAAGAAACCGCGGGCGGCTCCGAACCACGGCCTCGCGCTGACGATGGACGACGAATCGCCGAAGGCGAACACGCGGCCCTTCAAGGCCTTCACGCCCGACGCGACGTTCACGGATCATGATCACGAAGGCGCCACCGTCGACATCGACAGCGCCGACCTGAACACCGACGAAAGGCTCGCATTGCAGATCGCGAACAAGGCCGAGCCGGCGGTGCCTTCGACCGCGGCCGCCGTGCCCGTTCGGCGCCGCACGCTTCACTCGAACCCCGGCTCCAAAGGCGCAGGCCCGATTCCCGCCAACGTGCCGACGGCGCGCCGCACCGGCGGAGCGCTGGCGACCCACAACGCCGCCGTCGCAGCGGCAGCCGCGGCCCCTCCACCTCCGCGCAAAGACCCGATGACGGGCGAGAAGCTCGGCGACTACATCGTCGAAGAGAAGATCGGCACCGGTGGAATGGGCGTCGTCTACAAGGCACGCCAGCCGCAAATCGGCAGCACCGTCGCGATCAAGATTCTTCGCGGCGACGTCATCGCCGACAAGCGCGACATGGAAAGGTTGTTGGACGAGGCCCGCGTCGTCAACGCCATCAAGCACCGCGGCATCATCAACATCTTCGGCGCAGGCGAGCTGTCAGACGGCCGGCAGTATCTGGTGATGGAATACCTCGACGGCGAGACGCTGGAAAAGCGGCTCGAACGCGTGGGCAAGCTCACCACCGCCGAGGCGATTCCAATTCTCGACGAGGTGCTGGCCGCGCTCGCCGCTGCGCACGGCACGGGCATCGTTCACCGCGACTTGAAGCCCGCGAACATCTTCCTCGTGAAGCAGAGCGACGGGCCCGACCTCGTGAAGCTGCTCGACTTCGGGCTCGCGCGCCGCCAGATGCAGGAAGTCAGTCGCATCGCCGGCACGCCCGACTACATCTCACCCGAGCACGCGCGTGGCCGGCCTGCGGGGCCTCCTGCCGATCTCTACGGCTTCGGCGTGCTCGCGTTTCACCTGCTCACCGGGCAGCTGCCGTTCAAGGGCACCACCCCGATGGAAATGATGGAGCAGCACGTTCATTCGGCCCCGCCGGTGCCGGCCGAGGTGAACCCGTCGATTCCGCCGGCGATGAGCGGACTGATTCTGGCGCTGCTCGAGAAGGACCCCGCGAAGCGCCCCGATGCCGATCGCGCCAAGCGGGACTTGAAGGCCGCAGGGCGCCAGCTGCAGCAGCAGCTCGAGCTCAGCGAGTCACCCGACGGAGCGACGCCGAAAGAAGGCCGCCCCCAGCTCACCGCGGGCAGCGACCCGGAAGTCGACCCACGCCTCAAAGAGCTCGCGCGCAAGGCCGACCTGGCGAAGCTGCTCAGCCAGGCCGCCCGCAACTGGCCGTGGATCGTCGCCGGCGTCGGCGTGCTGTGGATTCTGGGCGTCGTCTTCTGGTTGGTGCTCAGCCCCCCGGTGCCTTCGACGGTGCCGGGGCCGATTCCGATTCTGGTTCCTGTTCCAAAGAAGGCGGCTGGGGTGGTTCCTTCTGCCCCCCCCGAGGAAAAGAAGGTCGAGGTCGCCCCAGCTGAGCCGCCTGCGCCCGCGCCTCCCGCGCCCGCCACAGAAGACGAGGACGCGCCGGTCGACCTGAAGCCTGCGGAAGCGCCGGTGGCCGCGGTGGAAAAGAAGGAGCCCGTGAAGGGAGGCCTCAAGGAAGAGGTCGCCTTGAACAAGTGGCGGCTCAAGATGAAGAACGACATTGCCCTGCTGGATGCGCGGCTCACGGGCGACCTCGACGTCTTCCGCCCGGGGCTGAACAACCTCGCCGCCGACGTCGAAGACGTGAACAACGCCCAGGGCCAGGCGTCCACCACCCGTCGCCTGCGTGACCTGCGCGAGAAGATCGAGAAGGCGAGCGAGAACCACGAGTAATCGTCGCGCCGCATCCCGGCGGCGGGCGAAGAACCACAAGACACAGTTGCCTCGTGGGGCCTCGGGGTGTAGCTCGGCTGGACCCATGGCCAAGGAAGCGAAGAAGAAAAGCGAGCCGGCGAAGAAAGAGTTCCCGCGCCCGGCGCTCGTCACCCATTCCGATGCGCTGCCCCTGGACGCTGGGCTGCTGAAGTCGATGTACGAGAACATGGTCAAGGCCCGCGCTCTCGAAGAGCGGCTCATCGCCATGTACAAGTCTGGCCACGGCTACTTCTGGATTGGCGGCCCCGGCGAAGAAGCGTTCAACACGGCGCTGGGCGCGCTGATCAAGAAGGGCCAGGGTCCGCAGTACGACTACCTGCACTTCCATTACCGGCAGTCGGCGACGCTTCTGATGATGGGCGAAGATCCCATCGGCGCGCTGCGACAGATGAAGAACACGTCGACGGATCCGTACTCGCACGGCCGCAACTTCGCGGGTCACTTCAGCAAGAAGGCGTGGAACATCGCGCCGGTGAGCTCGCCCATCGAAGTGCAGTACGCGATGGCCCCGGGCACCGCGATGGCGCAGAAGCGCGCGGGCGGCGACGGCATCACCATCGTCACCGGCGGCGACGCGGGCACGGCCGAAGGCGACTTCGCGTCGTGTCTCATCTGGGCCACCCGCCCCGGCAACGAGCTGCCGCTGTTGATCATCGTCACCAACAACAAGTGGGGCATCTCGACCCCCTACGCCACCCAGCAGGGTGTCGAACGCATCTCGGATCGCGGCGTCGCTTTCCAGATGCGCACCAAGACCATCGACGGCAACGACGCAATCGGCAGCTACCTCGAGCTGAAGGAAGCGATGGAGTACGTGCGCACCGAACGGAAGCCGTACCTGGTGGAGGCGAACGTCTCGCGGTTGTTCGGCCACTCGTCGGCGTCAGGCGCCAACTTCGCGGGCACGGAAGCCGACTGCAACGCGGTGTTCGAAGCGAAGCTCTTGAAGCACGGCGTCTTGAAGAAGGGCGAACCCGAAGCGCTGAAGTCGAAGTGGTCGGATGCGATCGGCGACATGGCGCGGCTGGTGAAAGAAGAGCCGCACCCCGACGGCAGCGACATTCACAAACACATTTTCGCGGAGTAATTCATGGCGAGCATGGCCCAGGCCATTCGTATGGCTTTGCACTACGCCGAAGAGAATCTCGGCGTCACCGACATCTTCGGCGAGGACGTGGGCCCTCCGCTGGGCGGCGTCTTCACCGTCACGCAGGGGTTGAAGACGACGTGGAACACGCCGCTGGACGAGCGCGGCATCATCGGCGTCGCGATGGGCCTGGCGATGGCGGGCCAGAAGCCAATCGCCGAGATCCAGTTCTGCGACTACATCTACAACACCATCGACCTGCTCAAGATTGCGGGCAACACGTGCTGGGCGAGCTACGGCGACTGGAACCTGCCGATGGTCGTGATGACGCCCGTGGGCAGCGGCATTCGCGGCAGCATCTACCATTCGCATTCTTTCGACGCGACGGCGACCCACATCCCCGGCTGGAAGATTGTGATGCCGAGCAACCCGCTCGACGCGTACGGCCTGATGATTTCGGCGTGCCGCGAGAAGAACCCGGTGATGTACCTGAAGC
>JAYUXE010000906.1:0-17585 GCA_043753165.1 Archangiaceae bacterium
GTCGTCATCTCGCGGGCGATCGCGTGAGGGCCACGCTCGTTGCGCTGGTGCTCGTTGCCGCCTGCAGTCCCGAGCCGACCGAGCATCTGCCCGCGCCGAAGCCCGCGCCCGCTTCATCGGCGGAATTCAACCCGCCCGCCACCTTCACGAAGCTGCGGCTCTCACTCGCTCCGTACACGACGCCGGAAGAGCTCAAGGCCGCGCACGGGCCGTTTGCGGCGTGGCTGTCGATGAAGCTGAAGGTCCCCGTCGAGCTCGTCATCACCGAGAACTACGACGATGCCGCGGCGAAGCTCGAGAAGGGTGAGGTCGACCTGGTCGAGATGTCGGCCTACGCGTACGTGCGCGCGCAGAAGTGGTTGAAGTTGAAGCCGCTGGTCACCGCCATCGCCGATGGAAGCGAGACGGCGAGTGGCTACATCGTCGTGCGGCAGGACTCGCCGATTCACACGCTGGAAGATTTGAAGGGGGCCGCGTTCGGCTTCGTCGACCCGGCCTCGGCGTCCGGCTACCTCTACCCGCTGAAGCTGCTGAAGGATCGCGGCCTCGACCCGAAGACCTTCTTCGCCAGCACGCAGTTCATGGGCAACCACGAAAACGTGCTGATGGCGATCTACGAAGGCGCCATCGACGCCGGAGCGACCTACCAGGGCTCACTGCCCGCCCTTCGCCGTTCGAAGAAAATCGACCCGCTGAACTTCCGGATCATCGCGAAGACGCCGCGCACCCCGCGCGATCTCTATTGCGTGCGCGCCGACTTTCCGCCCGAGATCGCCCAGGCCCTGACCTCGCTGCTGCTCGGCCTTTCGTCCCGCGAGCCGAAAGGCCGCGAGGTGTTGACCCCGTTGAACCTGAACGGCTTCTTTCCCTTCGACGACCACCTCTACGACGGCGTGCGCACCGTCGCCGCCCAGGTCGACGCGCAGTGAGCCCGGCTACTCGGCCCGGTTGGTGCCACGCGGAAGGCCTTCGGGGTCGCCAAGAATCGACATCTTCGCGCTCAAGGCCCCGGCCTGCTCGTGCGGCATCAGCTCGCGGGGCGACCGGTAGTACTGCATGGGCGAGTAGAAGCCGAAGTTGCTGACGCGGCTCGTGTAGACGCAGGCGTATTGCTCGACCTGCTCGCCGAACCGCGAGTTCTCGTTGCCCTCTTTGAACAGAAGCCCCCAGTACGGGTTGAAGCCGAGCTCGATGTCCTGCTCGAGCGTGGACGAGAGCTCCAGCGATTCCTTGTAGGTCTTTCGAAGCTTGTCGAGCTCGTGCTTCACGCGCTTGCGCTCGTCTTCCAGCGCGGCCTTCTGCGTTTGATCGAGCGTCGCGTCGCGCTCGAGCTTTTTGTCGATCGCGTTCAGCGCGGATTTGTGGGCGGCGATCTCGTCGTCGACGGCGGGCAGCAGCCGTTCGAGCTCGGCGAGGTGATCGATCTCGTCTTGCCGGACCTCGGTGTAGGAAATTTCGTCTTCGATTTCCTGCACGATCATCGCGGTGCGCCACATCGACGTCTTCTTCGACTTCAAGATGTCGCCGTAGATGTGATCGCCGACGTAGAGCACCGTCTCGCCCGCGAGCCCCGTCATCTTCTGAAACGCCGACAGGTTGCCGCCCTGGTAGATCTTGCCGCGCTCGAGCACGGTCGCTTCGCCGATGACCTTGTTCTCGAGCACCGTCGAGCCGTCGATTTCCAGAAAGGGCCGCTGGTCGGAAAAGAAGGCCGGCTTCGCAGCCGCGGTGACGACGACGTCGAAGTAGTTCTTCCAGCTGGGGTACTCGGGCACGAGGCCGTCGAGCAGGTACCGCATCACCGCCTCGGTGTAGTCCCAATGCGAGTTGGTGAGGATGAAGAGCTTCTTGCCGCCCGAACGAAGCTTGTGCAGCGCGGCCCCGAGCTCGGGGTCCTTGTAGATGTAGTAGCCGATGTCCTTGCGAATGACTTCTTTGAGCGAGTTGTCTCGGTGGACGGTGTCGATCGCTTCGCGGATGTCGTCGTACAGCTTGCCGTAGTCCAACGTCTTGCCCTGCTTCTTCTCGAACAGATCGATCGCGTCGGAAAACAGGCACGCCTCGGGCAGCGCGAAGAGGGTGTCGATCCACGCGTATTCGGGGTTCTTCAGGCGAATGCGTTCGTTGCGGTACAGCTTGTGGCGCGCGTCATCGGTGAGCATGTCGCGGCCGTGGTACGCGCGGCCCACGTAGCCGTAGCGATCAATCTTCAGGAGGTTGCCGTAGCGCTTGTCGACGAACAGCCCGCGCATCACGAACGAGTGGTCGTACTTGATGCTGCGAAACTCTTCCGGGTAGCCGAACTTCGAAATGAGCTTCGCGACCGTCATGTCGAACGAGAGCTGCTCGATGCGGCGCTGGTGGTAGATGGCCAGCGTGTAGTCCATGTCGAACCCGACGGCCGAGACGTTGGCCATCTTCAGGTTCCGGTTCACGTAGATCTGCCGGGGTCGGGGCACGGGCACCCGGTCGGCCCGGCCGATGAGCCCCTTGAGCTGTTCGTCGATGAGGATGCCGCGGGCGCGGCGGGCGGCTTCTTCCGCGCGGGCCCGATTAATCGGCCCCAGAACGCTTCCATGCAGTGGTTCCAAGATTTTCCCTTAAGCGCCAAACGGTGGCAGCGTGAGGGTTAAACCATGGCGGCGCGGCCCAAACGACGAGAACCCGAAACCGCGAAGCTCAAAGCCCGCATCGAAGAGCTCGAGCTTCGCGTCAAGCTGCTCGAGGCCAGGGTGCGCACCGGCCTGGTGCAGGGCCGCCGTCCCGTCGAAGAAGCGCGCGCCCGCAGCGCCCAGGCCCGCCGTTCGCGCCCCCGGCCTCGGTGCCCCGGTTGTCACCTCGAACTGCCCGCAGGCCGCCGCAGTGAAAGCTGTGTGTGGTGCGGGTTCCAGTTGGACGCGGTTGCCGCTACGTTTCGCGACAAGTGACCTTGCAGTACAGACTCTCAGGGCGGCTCGAGACTGGCGAGCTTGCCGAGCTCTACCGGGCAGAACGCGACCTCGACGAGAAGGTCGTGATCAAGCTCTTCCACCCGCGCACGTCCGAGGTCGCGTACGCCAAGGCGGTGGCCGAGACCGCGCGCCTGCTCACCGACGTGCGGCACCCTGGCGTCGCGCACGTGCTCGACATCGGCCTGGTCAAGCAGCGGCTGGCCGTCGTTCGCGAGGACGTCGGGCGCTTCAACTTAGGGACGGCGCTGCAACGGCTGACCACGAAGGAAGTGCTGCTGGCCCCCGCGCTGGCGCTGACCTGGGTGATCGAGCTGCTCGAGCTCGTGCACGAAGCCCATGAGGCGGGCGTGGTGCACGGCGCGCTGACGCCCGGCAACGTGATGCTGACGCACGATGGCCGGCCCGCGGTCTGTGACTTCGGGGCACTGCAGGCGCTGAACGCGTCGCCGAACTTGAAGAAGAACTTCGGCCCCCGCGGCCGCAACAACTACCGCGCACCCGAGGTCAGCCAGAACGAAGCGGTCAGCGTGCAGTCCGACCTCTACTCACTTGGGGCGATCACCTACGAGCTCCTCACCCTTCGTGAGCCCGGCGCCGCGACGATGAGCACACGCCGCGACGTCGTGCCGCCGCCTTCGAGGCTCGATCGGCGGATCAACTCGCGCCTCGACCCGATCGTGTTGCGGGCAATCGAGGCCGCTCCGGGGCGGCGCTTCAAGAGCTGCGCGGATTTCGCGAACGCGCTGCGCGACTTCCTGTCGAACAACGGCGGCCTGCCGTCGAAAGAAGATCTCAAGCGGTTCACCAACGAGCTCTTCCCGAAAGAAGTGAACGCCGACGCGATGGGGCCGGTGCCGTTCGCCGACAAGTTCGCCCTGGCAGAGGTCGACGGCGCCGAGCTCGAGCACGGCAACGACGAACGGTCGATGGTGTTGATGGCGCGCAAGGCCTTCTCAGGCGGCGAGGCTGATCACATGGCCGAGACCAGCGAGGCGCTGCCGCAGTTCGAAGAGTTCAACCCGCACACGGTGGTCGCTGCGCCGCGGGGAAATGACCGCCGGTCGACGGACCTGATGCCGGCGCTGGAAGTGGCGGTGGAGACGCCGCCGGCGTCGATCAGCTGGGACGCTCCGCCGTCGTCGATGCCGGTGGCGAAGCGGGTCGAGGTGCTGGCGAACGCGGCAGGGGTGATGAAGCGCGTTCGCATGATGGAGGACTTCGAGCAGCCCTCGCCCAGCAACGATACGCAGGAAAGCGCGCAGCTCGTGGTGCCCGCGCCGCTGCCGCTGCCGAAGAAGTCGTCGCGTTCACCGGTCGCGATGACCACCGACGCCGATGCGTACGCCGCCTCGCCTGCCGAAAGTCAGCCGCTGAACGAGGCGAAGGTCCGCGATGCCGACGGGAAGATGCGGCGGATGATCACGGAAGAACGCAGCCTCGAGGCCTCGCGGAATCAGCGGGTGAAGATGACGATCCTCGCCGCGACGTTCGCGCTCATCGGCCTGGTGATCTTCGCCGCTGCCTTCTGGATGCGCAGCAACGGCTACCTTCCCGGCGGCGCCGAGCGGGCCACGCGCACCCCCGTCGTGCTGAAGCCTTCGCCACCCGAGCAGCCGAATCCCAGGCCCATCGAGATTCCGAGGCCTTCGCCGACCCCCGCGCCGAAGGTCGACTGCTATGACCCGCCGCCGAAGAAGGGGGCAGGGATGCTGACGGTGACGAAGAAGGGAAGCGTGAAGGTCGAGCTCGACGGTGAGCTGCTGTGCGATCTCGACAAGGTCGCGGTGAAGCCCGGCCCGCACAAGCTGACGGTGACGGATCTGAAAACGGGCGTGCCACAGACGACGCCGTTCAAGGCCGCAGCCGGCGCCACATTCAAGTTCGAAGCGATCTCGAAGGGAGCCAAATGACGGAAGCAGAAACCACCCGCATCTTCGTCGTCGAAGATCAGCCGGCGCTGCTCAAGAACCTGTTGAAGGTGCTGGCCACCTTCCCCGAGCTGCAGATCGTCGGCAGCGCACAGGACGGCGAGTCGGGCGTCGAGCAGGTCGTCGCGCTGAAGCCGCAGCTGCTGCTGCTCGACCTGGAACTGCCGGGCATCGACGGCATCGAGGTGACGAAGCGGGTCAAGCGCCGGGCGCCCGACGTCGAGGTGCTGATCCTCACGTCTTTCGACAACGAGCAGAAGGTCTACGAAGCCATTCAAGCCGGAGCGTCCGGCTACCTCGTCAAGCGCGTCGGCCCCGAGAAAATCCGTTCGGGGATCAAAGACGTGATGGAAGGCGGCACCGTGATCGAAGCCGTGATCGCCAAGCGCTTCTGGAACTACTTCCACTCGGTGCAGTCGAAGCCCGCCACGCTCAGCAACCCCTGGAACCTCACCCCGCTGGAGTTCGACGTGCTGCGGTTCGTCGCCAAAGGCCTGTCGAATGCCGAGGTGGGGCAGGTGATGACGCTCGAACGCCGCACCGTGCGCACGCACCTCTCACACATCTATCGGAAGATGGGCATCAACTCGCACGTCGAGGCCGTCGTGATGGCCCTGAAGGCGGGAATCGTCGAGCTGTGATTGGCCTGCTGTTGTGCGCGGCGCTCGTCT
Organism: Archangiaceae bacterium; assembly: GCA_043753165.1. Lineage (GTDB taxonomy): Bacteria > Myxococcota > Myxococcia > Myxococcales > Myxococcaceae > JAGSPQ01. The sequence goes on from JAYUXE010000906.1 coordinate 5,551, forward strand.
CCGCACTTCCAGAACACGATCTCGCGGTGTCGCGGCGCAAGGTGGTCGCGGGCGACGGGGTGGCGCTGGCGCTGTATCGCTATGCCCCGCTGGCGTCCGGCAGGCCGCCCGTGTTGCTCATCGCCGACTTCGGGCTCGGCCGGGCGGCGTTCGATTGGCAGGGTGCGGGGCTCGCGCGGTACCTGGCCCGGCACGGGCGCACCGTCTACGTCGCCGAGGTGCGGGGGCAGGGCAAAGCGGCCGTCGCAGGGTGGACGCCGGCCGATGTCCTGCAGCTGGATCTGCCGGCGATCGCCGCGGCGATTCCCGAGCCCACGTTCGATGTCGTGGCGCATGGCTGGGCGGGGACCCTGGCGCTCGCCGCTTCGGTGACGGAATGGAAGGGGCGGGTCGGCAAGGTGGTGTCGCTGTCGACGCCGGCCGAGTTCATGGTACCGAGCCCGTTGGCCCTCGCCGCGCTGAAGGGCGGCGGCAAGTTCAGCAGCCTCGGCGGCGACCCCGAAGGCGCGAAGATCTTCGAGCTGCTGTTCGCGATGAATGGGTTGTTTTCCCCGGACCAGCTGACGTCTTTGCGCAGCGACGCGATGACGGACTTCGGGCCGCGCGCCTCGAATGCGCTGATCGAATGGATGACCTGGGGCGACTTGACGCTGCGAACCGGCGAGTCGCTGAAAGCGCGCTTGAAGGCGTACGACCGCCCGACGATTCAGTTCCTCGGCCTCGCGAACGGCTGGGCCAACCCCGAGCTTTGCGGCGTGCTGCGCGAGGTCTCGTCGGCGACGGTCAAGCTGCGCGTGTTCAGCCGCTTCGACTACCTGTCCGAGGACTACAGCCACCTGTCGCTGCTGCAGGGCAAGCACGCGCGGCGCGAGATCTTCGCCCACGCTCTGAAGTTCCTCGACGAGGACACGCCGTGAGGGTCCTTTGGCTGTTGCTCTTCGCCGGCTGCGTCACCTTTCAGCCGCTTCCCGACACCGCCCAGGTGCATCGCGCCACGACGGCCGATGGCTGGGAACTGGCGATGGTGCGTTATCCGGCCACCGGCCCATCGACCGGGCGGCCCGTCTTGCTGGTGCACGGCATCGCGGCGAACGCGCGCAACATGGATCTCGACGATCAGCACAGCCTCGCCCGTTGGTTCGCGAGCCGCGGCCGCGAGGCGTGGACGGTGTCGTTGCGCGGCACGGGCGATTCCGACGAGGCCGACGGGAAAGAACGGAAACCCGGCTACAGCTTCGATTCGTTCTGGCGGCAGGATCTTCCGGCGACGATCGACTTCGTGCGGGCGATGACGGGCGCCGAAGACGTCGACTACGTCGGCCACAGCATGGGCGGCATGGTGCTGTACGCGTACCTGTCGCAGGGCGGAAAGGGCATTCACGCCGCCGCCACGTTGGGCAGCCCGACCAAGCTCGACTGGGGCACCAACAGCGAGGCGATGATCGAGCTGGGCTACAAGCTCGTGCCCGCCGGGTGGGCCCTGTGGACTGCGGTGGGCGCGCACGCGGTGGTCGGGCTGCAGGGCCTGCAGACCGAAGGCCCTTTCGAACGGCTCTTCTACGTGACGGGGAACACCACCGTCGAAAGCTGGAAGCGGCTCATCTCGTACGGCACGGCCGACATCTCGGGCGGCGTCGCGTCGCAGTTCGTGAAGCTGGTGGTGACCGCGAACTTCGTCAGCGCCGACGGGGCAATCGACTTCCGGCGCGACCTGGCGAACGTGACCACGCCGGTGATCGTGGTGGCGGCGCGGCTCGATCGACTGGCGCTCACTCCGTCGGTCTACGACGGGTATCGCGCCCTGGGCGGCCCGAAGGAATGGCTGTTGATCTCCCGGGCGAACGGGGCGTTGGCCGAGTACGGTCACATGGATCTCGTCATCGGAGATCGGGCCAGCACCGAGGTGTGGACGCCCGTCCTCCAGTTTTTCAATCGTCACGCCGTTAAGGAACTCCCATGAAAGCCAGTTCGAAGAAGGCGACCTTGCCTCCCGCGTTGGAAGCGATCGCCCGCACGGTGATCGAGCACAAGCTGCCCAACGGCTTGAAGGTTCGGCTGCTGCCGTCCGACGCGGTGCCGACGTGCACGTTCTACACGTTCTTCCGCGTCGGCTCGCGCAACGAACGGCCGGGCATCACCGGCATCAGCCACCTCTTCGAGCACATGATGTTCAACGGCGCGCGCCGCTATGGCCCGGGCGAGTTCGACAAGGTGCTCGAGAGCAACGGCGGCTCGTCGAACGCGTACACGTCGAATGACGTCACCGTTTATTACGAAGACTTCATGGCCGAGGCGCTCGAGCGCGTCATCGACCTCGAGTCCGACCGCATGCGGTCGCTGCAGGTGACGCCGAAGATGCTCGCCAGCGAACGCCAGGTGGTGATCGAAGAACGCCGGCTGCGTGTCGATAACGAGATCGCCGGGATGATGGACGAAGAGCTCTCGTCCCTCGTCTACAAGGCCCACCCGTACCGCTGGCCGGTGATCGGGTGGATGAAGGACATCGAAGCGATCAAGCGCGAAGACTGCCTCGAGTACTTCCGCACCTATTACGCGCCGAACAACGCGACCATCTACATCGCAGGCGACTTCGAGCCGAAGCAGGCGATCGCCCTGATCAAGAAGTACTACAGCAACATCAAGGCGGGGCCGGCGGTGCCCCAGGTGCAGGACTCCGAGCCCGATCAAAAGGGTGAACGCCGCGCCGAAGTGCGGCACCCCGCGCAGGCGCCGTCGCTGATGATTGCGTGGCGCGGCCCGAACGCGGCCGACCCCGATACGCTGGTGCTCGACGTGCTGCAGTACGCGCTGTCGGTCGGCCAATCGAGCCGGCTGACCAAGTCACTGGTCTACACGAAGGAGCTCGCGCTCTCGGTGTCCGTCGACTGGTCGTGGCGCTTCGACCCGGGCTCGTTCGTCGTCGGGCTCGAGCTCAAGCCGGGCTCGGATCCGAAGGTGGCCGAAGCCGCGCTGTACGAGGAATTGGCGCGCGTCGGTTCCGAAGGCCTCACCGAACGCGAGCTCGAAAAGGCGAAGAACAACCTCGCGGCCCACCTGCTGCGCGAGCTCGCGACCAACAACGGCCGGGCCCACGCGTTGGGCACGTACGAGACGATGCTCGGGCACTGGCGCGATGGCCTGGCGCTCGCGTCGCGCTACGAGACGATCACCGCCGACCAGGTCAAAGCGGTCGCGCAGAAGTACCTGGGCGACGCGCGACGGTCGGTGGTGACCCTGGTGCCGATTGCGGAAGAGCCGACCGCGGAGGCCGCATGACCGCGCGCGCTGCGAAGACGCCCGCGCTGCGTCCATTGAAGGTGCCGGTGCAGGACGAGTCGACGCTGTCGAACGGGCTCAAGGTCACCATCGTGCCGCGGGGGCCGTTGCCGCTGGTGTCGGTGCGGCTGCTCGTCCGGTCGGGCGCCGCCTTCGATGATCGCAAGGGTGTGGCCGACTTCGCTGCGCGGCTGCTGCGGCGTGGCGCCGGTGGGATGACGGCAGACGAGATCAGCGAAGCGGTCGACTTCGTGGGCGCCAGCATCTCGGGCTGGGCGTCGGAAGACGCGTGGGGCATCGCGCTCAACACGCCCTCGAAGCACCTCGAAAAGATGATGCCGATCTTCGCCGCGCTGCTGCTCGAGCCGACGTTCGCCGAAAGCGAGCTCGAGTTGCTGCGCCGCCGCACGCTCGCGCAGATCACCAACGAGCTCGATGATCCCGGCGCGCTGGCCGACCGCGCGTTGCTCAAGGCCGTCTGGCAGGGCCACCCGTACGGCCACGAGACATCGGGCTCGATGTCCGACATTCGCGCGCTGAAGCAGGACGATCTGCGTCAGTTCGTCACCGGTCACATTGGTCCACGGATTTCGCAGCTGATGCTCGTCGGCGATGTGCAGACGGACACCGTGATGCCGATGATCCAGCAGCTGTTCGGCGGCTGGTCGGGCGGGCCGTCGACGCCGCCGGTGTTGCCGCCGTGGGGCGAGGCCGCGATGGCGGGCAGGGTGCTGATCGTCGACAAGCCCGAGCAGACGCAGGTGCAGATGCGCATCGGCGCGGGCGGCGTGAAGCGCGGCCACCCGGATCACTTCCCGCTGGCCGTGATGAGCACGGTGCTGGGCGGCGGCTTCACGTCGCGGCTCGTCACCGAGATTCGCGTGAAGCGGGGCCTGTCGTACGGGGCCGGCTGTCACTTCGACATGCTCAGCGCGGCAGGCTCGTTCACCGTTTCGTCGTTCACCAAGAACGAGACCATCGAGACGCTGATCGACATTGGTCTTGCCGAAGTGGCGAAGATGCGCGCGAAGGGCCCGAGCCCGAAGGAAGTGGCGACGGTGCAGCGCTACATCTCGGGCCTCTACCCGGCGCGGCTCGAGACGAACGATGCGATCGCCGGAGCTCTGTCTGACGTCTCGTTCTACGGCCTGCCCTCCGACTGGATCTCGCAGTACCGCGAACGGATCTGCGCGGTGACCCCGAAGCAGGCCGCGGGAGCAGCGCGCGCGCACCTGTTCGACAAGGGCAAGGAAGCGATCGTGCTGGTGGGCAACGCCGCGCTGCTCAGGCCCAGGGTCGAGAAGTTCGGGCCGGTGACGGTCTGGAAGCCTTCGCAGCTCGAGTGAACGTCCTCTTCGAAGGAAAGGGCTTCGTCGCGGTCGACAAGGCGGCCGGCGTTCCGGTGATTCCCGGGCGCGACGGTGACGCCGACTGTGTGCGGACGCGGGTCGAGGCGCAGCTGAAGCGGCCGGTGTGGGTCGTGCATCGGCTCGATCGCGACACGTCGGGTGTGCTGCTGTTTGCGCTGGACGCCGACACGCACCGACGGCTCTCGATGGCGTTCGAGGCGGGCACGGTCGCCAAGCGGTACGTCGCGATCGTCGAAGGCCGGCTCGAGAAATGGGTCTCGGTCGATGCCGCCCTGGTCGAGGCGCGGAAGAGCCGCATGCGCGTCGCGCGCGAAGGGGAGGCCGGCAAGGCGGCGCAGACGGTGTTCGCGCCGCGCAAGGTGTTTGCGAGCGCGGCGCTGGTCGAGTGTGAGCCGCTGACGGGGCGCACGCACCAGATCCGCGTTCATCTGCAGAGCATCGGGCACCCGCTGCTGTTCGATCACCAGTACGGGCGGAAAACGCCGGTGACGGTCGGTGACGTCGTGCTCGCGCGCACGCCGCTGCACGCCGAGCGCGTGGTGGTCGAAGGGGTCACGATCGAGGCGCCGATGCCCGATGATCTCGCCGCAGTGATCGCGCGTTTGCCGGCTTAGCCGGCTGCCCGTCACCGACCCGGCTTCACCCACCGTCTCAACGCAGGCCGCGAGGGGGCCCGTTCGCTGACGGCCGTCGACTTTCTTCGGGGTGATTCGGGGGCGCGCGGCAGTCTCCAGGTGATAAGGGCGTCGGGTGAAATACCGCTTCGGAGCCATGGCGTGGGTCGCACTGGCGCTGAGCATCACGGCGCTGATCACCCTTGCGCCGTTGGTGTTGCCGGTGGTCTTCGCGGCGTGGGCCGCAATGATCGCGCGGCCAGCGTTGGACCGCCTGGCTGCCGCAATGGGCGGACGCAGCGGGGCCGCCGCGGTGCTCGTGATCGGCTTCATCGTCTTCGTGGCCGCGATCGCGAGCCTGCTCGTCTTTGCGGTGGTCTCGGGCTCGAGCGAGCTGTGGGCGCTGGTCATTCAGTCGCCCAGCGCACAGGCCGCGGTCGAGGCGATCGTGTCGCCCGGCAAAGAGCCGACGGGCGAAGCCTTCAAGATGCCGTCGTCGATCGCCGAGCTCACCCCGTACATCTCGGGCCACAGCTCGGACGCCTTCCGCGTGATCGGCGGGCTCGCCAGCGTCGCCGCAAAGAGCATCATCGGCTCGATCATCTTCTTCTTCGGCACGTGGACCTTTCTCGTCGATGGGCCGCGCGCGTGGGCCTGGGCCCAGTTGCACCTGCCCCTGGCGCCGAACCACCTTCGCCGCATGGGCGCGGCCTTCAACGAAACCGGCCGAGGCATTCTGATCGGCGTCGGCCTCACCAACGCGTCGCAGGCCCTGGTCGCGATCATCGTCTACCTCTCGCTGGGAGTTCCCCGCGCCGTCGTCCTCGGCCTGCTCACCGGCATCTCGGGCTTCGTGCCCCTGGCCGGCACGTCGATCGTCTGGATCCCCGTCTCGGCCGGCCTCTACTTCACCGGCAACCCGGCGAAGGCGGTCGTGATGGTCGCCTTCGGGCTCGTCATCTCGACGATGGACAACGTGCTGCGGCCCATCTTCGCGCGCTACGGGAAGCTCGACCTTCCCGTGTTCCTGCTGTTCGTCTCGGTGTTCGGCGGGCTCGCCGTGTGGGGCGTCTTCGGCGCCATCCTCGGGCCCCTCGTCACCCGTCTCGCCATCGAAGCGCTGGCCCTGGTTCGCGAAGAACGCGACGCCGAAAAGGCCCTGGTTCTTTAAGGCGTGCAGCAAGGCAGCCAGAGGATTCGCGGCCTCAACTCTCGGGGTGGGGCAGCCCCGCCTGGGCGAGGCGGTGAAAGGTCTGCATCAACACGAAGAGCGCGAACGCCGCATCATCGACGCGCAGCGGTGAGCTGCTCACGGTTTTCTTCGAGGTTCTGCAGCGACTCGCGGTTGGCGTCTTCCGCGGCGGGGCTGCGAATCGGCGACGAACACCACCCCGTCTGCGCCCTGCAACACCAGCTTCCGGGTCGCGTTGTAGAAGACCTGGCCGGGCACGGTGTAGAGCGCGAGCCGAGTAGTCGTGCACGCGCTCGACCTTCACCGGCAAAAAATCGAAGAACAGCGTGCGGTCGGCCTCGGTGGGCAGCGCCATCAACTCGCCGCGGTGCGCGGGCTTCACCGAGTCGTACACGCGCTTCAGGGTCGTCGTCTTCCCCGACAGGCCGGGTCCGTAGAAGACGATCTTGGCCGCGATCTCGCGGGCCATCACGTTCACCGTGCTCATGGCGTCAGCTTCCCCAGGACGACGCGGCGGCGCGCGCCGGTGGCAGCGGGGATGTTCTGCGGTGTCCCCTCGAGGTGCTCAGAGGCGAGCAGCGCGAAGCAGGCCGCTTCTTTCGCGCCTTCCGGAAATCCCAGCGTGTCCAGAGGCAACACGGGCAAGGGGTGCATGCGCGCCTTCAGCCCCGCGACGATCAACGGATTCCGGCTGCCACCGCCCGAGAGCCACACGCCCGAGATGCGGCGCTTCGGCAGCACCCACTTCTCGTACGCCTGCGCGGTCGCTTCGACGGTGAACGCGACCAGCGTCGCGAGCAGATCGTTCGGCCGGTCGCCGAAGTCCTTCCACAGCACCGAGGCCAGTGACTCGCCGAACTGATCACGCCCCGCGCTGCGCGGCGGAGCCCGCTTCAAGAACGGGTGGCTGCAGAGCTTCCGCAGCAGCGGCACGATGATCTCGCCTTTGCGCGCCAGCCTCCCGTCGCGATCGTAGTGCTGCTTTCCCCTGGTCAGCGCGCGCACCACCGCGTCGAGCAGCATGTTCCCCGGGCCCGTGTCGAAGGCCAGCGTGTCCTCGAGCTTCGCAGAGACAATCGAGACGTTGGCGATGCCACCGATGTTCTGCAGCGCGCGCGTCTCGCCCGGCTTCCGGAACAACACCCAGTCGGCATATGGCACCAGCGGCGCGCCTTCGCCCCCCGCGGCGACGTCGCGCGTCCGGAAGTCGCTGACGACGGGCACGCCAGTGCGTTCGGCGATCACGGAGGCCTCGCCGAGCTGCAGCGTCGCTCCGCGCAGGTGGGCGACCGTCTGGCCGTGCGAACCAATCGCATCGACCTGAGTGGGCCTGAGCCCCGCCAGCGAGATCGCCTCGAGCGCCGCGTCGGCAAACAGCTCGCCCAGCACGAAGTTCAGCGCACACAGCGCGCGCGCCGAATCGGCCTGCATCACGCGCTGAATCTGCTTCGGGGTGAACGGCTGGCTCACGTGGCTGAGCAGCTCGAGCTCGACCCTGGGACCCGTGCCCCGAATGCGGCACGCCACCGCTTCGATGGCGTCCACGCTGGTTCCCGAGATGAGCCCCACCACCACCCGGCTGCGTCTCACAGGGCGCGCAGCGTATGCGAGTTTTCAGTTCCAGCGAGCGGGGTGTTTGTGGGCCTCCAGGTTCGACCGCAGCTGGTTCCATTCATCGCTGGGCCAACCCAGCCGGGAACACTGCGCGAGCACCTGGTGGCCGACGCGGGCGAGCTCCGTCCACAGATGGGTCTTCGAGGTGACGCAGGTGATCTGCTCTTCGCCGTTCGTCAGCGCGGTCACCTTCACCAGTGAATCCTCGAGCAGCTCGACCCGAAGCTTGTGCTCGCCCTCGACAAAACCCAGCTGCGCCGAATCACCCACGGTCTGGAGCTTCAGGCAACGCGCCGTCCACGCCGCCAGCGCCGCCACCGGGAAGTCGCGCCACTGCGCCTTCGGAAACGCCTTCGTGCCGAGCGTCACCCACAGCGGGCCGAACACGCGCTGCGACTTCGAACGCTTCAGCGCCGCCGGGTCGTCACTCACCAGAATCTTGAAGGACAAAGCGGCCACTAGCGCAGCGCCCCCGCCACATCGCCCGCCGCCTCGAGCCGCCGCGCCGCCGACGCCTCGTCGATGCCCAGCAGGTCGGCCACGATTCCCACTGCGCGCTTCGCAAGCTTCGCGTTCGTCGGCTTGAGCCGCGCCATGCGCCCACCTTCGACGCGGCCGAGCCGCACCATCGCGGCAGTCGTCAGCGCGTTCAGCGCGAGCTTCGTCGCCGTGCCTGCCTTCAAGCGCGTCGAGCCCGCCACCACTTCTGCGCCGGTGCTCAAGACGATGCGGACGTCGACCTTCACGGCCCGGTGGCGGGTGCAGCAAATCAGCAGGGTGGTCGCTTTTCGGCGTCTGGCTTCGCGCAGGGCCGAGATCACCCAGGGGGTCGTGCCGCTGGCAGTGATGCCGCAGACGACATCGCCCGGGGACACATCGGAAACGGCGTCAGCGCCATCGCCGTCCTCAGCGCCCTCGACCGCACGGGTCAAGGCCTTCGGGCCACCCGCGATGCGCGCGACGACCTGCCACGGCTCGGTGCCAAACGTCGGAGGACACTCAGCAGCATCCAGCGCTCCCAGGCGTCCACTCGTCCCCGCGCCGACGTAGACCAGCCGATGACCCGAACCAAGCGCAGCCGCGATCAGCTCTGCGCCTGCCGCCAGCTGCCGGCGCGCCCGGCCCGCCGCCTTCACCGCCTTTGCATTCTCGCGGTGCAGCAGATCGATGACCTCGCGCGCGCTCGACCGGGCGCCCAGGTGCCGCCCCAGGGGATGAATCCGTTCGGTCGCGCTCATCGGCGTTTCAGCGGGTCATTCTTCTTCAGCGTCTCTTGCACCAGGCGCGAGACGCGCAGCGCCGTCAGCACTTCACCTTCGAAGCCCAGCCCCGGCAGCACTTCGCGGCTCGCGAGGAACAGGTGCTTCGCCGGAGCCCGCGCCGGCAGCCCCGTGATTCCCAGCAGCGTCTCTTCCTCGAACGAGAGGTGCGGGTGCGGCAACAGCCGGCTGCCACGAACGCCACTGGCGTGAAGGTATGGCGCCGACTCGAGCTGAAGCTTCGCGCGCGAAAAGGGCATCAGGCGTTCGAGCTGTTTGCCGAGGCGGTCGGCCAGGGTCTTTAAGTGATCTTCGCCGAGCTCCCGCGCCGACGCCGGCACGAACGCCGCTGCGCAGACGCACCGCATGTCTTCGCCGCCGGCGTCCATCGTTCGCCTGGCCGGCTGCACCTGCACGAGCATCACCGGAATCTCAGCGTCATCCGTCTCGAACAGCACGAGCTCGCCCATGCCGCGCGGCAAGGACCGTTCGGGGATGATCTGGTTGAGCGTGAAGAGGATCTCTTTCGTCTGCGCGCCATCGAGCGTCTCGGACAACGCGCGGTGCCGCTTCTTTTCGGGCAGCAGGCGCCGCAGGGCCCCCGCATCGGTCGCGCCGAGCACGCAGCCCGTCTTGTAGATCGTCTCGGAACGCACGAGCTTGATCCCCGTCAGCGTGTTGCCGTCGAGCGCCAGCGTCTCGGCCACCGTCGACTCGTCGTGCAGCAACACGTCGCCGCCGAGCTCTTTCAAGCGCCCAAGGAACACTTCGCGCAGCCCTTCGCGGCCACCCGGAATCGTGAAGAGCCCCGCCAGCGCGAGCGCGAGCGGCCGCGTCGCCGCCAGCCCTTCGGGACCCGCCGAGTAGTTCAAGAAGGGCACCAACCCCTTCAGCAGTTTTTGCATCGGCTCATCCGACAGCCGCGTCGCTTCGTTCAAGGAAGCGTGCTTGTCGACGAGCCGCTTGAACTTGAACTTCCCGAACACGCCTTCGGGCGGCAGCTCGGGCTTTTCCTTCAAGAAGGGCTCGGTGCGTTCGGCGGCGCCTGCTGCGGCCGCGAATGCAGACGCCAGGGCGGCCCCGTCTTCCGCGCCCAACGCGCGCTTCGCCTCGACCAACAGCTTCGCCGCCTCAGGGTGCACGTCGAGCCGAACGCCGGGCCGCACCAGCTGCAACATCGGCGATGGCGTCCGCAGCGAGCGCTGCAAAGCCGTCGTGACCCCGAGCTCCGTCGCCATCTCTTCCAAAGCGGCCAGGGACTTCAGCGGCGGCATCACGAACGGCGCGTACGGCAACGTCCAGCCGTCGTGGTGGTAGCCGTTTCCGTTGCCGTCGTGCTCGACGTAGAGCACCTGGTAGCCGCGGCGGGCGAGCAGCGCGGCCGCCATCGCTCCGGAAAGCTGACCCCCGACGACGGCGACGTCGTACACGTGGCGCGTCGGCCCGGTGTTGGCGCGCGTCGGTTTCTGGGTCGCGCTCATCCGCGCACCACCTTGCGGCCATTTAACTTCAGGCGCCCTTCGGCCACCGCCGCGACGACCGCGGGAAACAGCCGGTGCTCTTCGACCTGAATCCGCGCCTGCAGCCGCGCTTCATCGTCGCCGTCCAAAACCGGCACCGCCGCCTGCGCGATGATGGGGCCCGTGTCAGTGCCTTCGTCGACGAAGTGCACGGTGCAGCCGGTGAGCTTCACGCCGTACTCGAGCGCCTGCCGTGCCGAATGAACCCCGGGAAACGCGGGCAGCAGGGAAGGGTGAACGTTGAGCACCGCGGCAGGAAACGCGGCGAGAAAGCGGGACGTGAGCAGCCGCATGAAGCCCGCGAGCACCACCAGCGAGATGTTTCGGGTCTGCAGCGCGTTGATGAGCGCGTCGTCGAACGCGTCGCGGGAATCGAACGCCTTGTGATCGAGCACCACCGCTTCGATGCCGGCCGCCTTTGCGCGATCGAGGCACGCCACGCCGGGCACGTTGCAGACGAGCAGGGCGATCGGCACGTGCGCGTCGATCAGGGCCTGGAAGTTCGAGCCGCTGCCCGAAGCGAGCACGGCCACCCGCGTGGCGGCGGCGGCGGTCATGCGCCGATGATCGCTTCGGCCTCGGCGCCCGAGGTGCCCGCTTCGATCAGGCCCACTTCCCAGGCCGGCACTCCGCGCGCCTTCAGCAGCTCGAGCGCGGCCTTCACCTCGCCCGCAGCGACGACGACGCACATTCCGAGGCCCATGTTGAACGTGCTGAACATCTCGTTGCGTTCGATGTCGCCCAGCTTCTGCAGCACGTCGAAAATCGGCGCCCGCTTCCACGCTTTTTCCGACAGCACCGCGCGCACGCCATCGGGCAGGCACCGCGGCAGGTTGCCGGGAATTCCGCTGCCCGTGATGTGCGCGAGGCCTTTGAGCGCCACCGACTTCTTCAGCGCCAGAATGTCTTTCACGTAGATCCGCGTCGGCGTGAGCAGCTTGATCCCGATGGGCTGATCGAGCCCGACGATCTTCTCTTCGTAGTGAATCGCGTTGTCTTCGACGACCTTGCGCGCCAGCGAAAACCCGTTCGAGTGAAGCCCGCTGGACGCGATGCCGATCACCGCGTCGCCCGCCACGATCTTCGTGCCGTCGATGATCTCGCTCTTCTCGACCACCGCGGTGCAGAAGCCCGCCAGCTCGTACTCGCCCGGCGCATAGAAGCCCGGCAGCTCGGCCGTCTCGCCACCC
>JAYUXE010000907.1:0-3543 GCA_043753165.1 Archangiaceae bacterium
ACCGCCTTCCAGCGTCGTCTCGGACGTGGTCTCACCGAGCAGAACGGTGTCGGCGCTTCCTTCAGGGCAGCGGCTCGTCGCCGAGTCGAGCTCGGGGCACGTGGTCCACTTTCCGCCAACCAGGTAGCCGCCTGGCGGGTTCGCGAACAGCGCGGTGACGACGATGCCGCCGTCGTACGTGACGAGCTGCTCGGGGGGCTCGGCTCTGATCGCCAGCAGCCGCAGATCGTGCACGTTGCCGACGCCGTCGAGCACGTCGGAACAGCCGAGGAAGCCCAACAGCAGAACGCCGACCCCCAGGTTGCGTCTCATCAGTAGCTCCCCTTGAGGCCGATGACGGGCAAGAACGGGAGCCCGGTGACGGCGCCGGTGGTGCGGTAGCGGTAGTCGTCCTGCACGAACTCGGCGTTCTTCGCGTTGTAGATGTTCTGGATGTCGACGTAGGCGCCCAGCGACCAGCGGTTGAAGAGCCAGGTCTTGTCGACGCGCACGTCGAGCTGGTGGAACGTGCCGACCCGCGTGCTGCCGGCCTCACCATTGATGGGCCGGTAGGTCTCGGTGTCGGCGTCGAAAGTCGAGCCCACGCGCGGCGTCGTGGGGCCGCCCGTGGTGAGGCGGAAGCGCGCGCCCACTTCCCAGCCGTTGCCGAACTTGTACTGGGCGACTGCGCTCAAGATGTGACGCTGGTCGAACTGGGCCCAGTGGTAGCTGGCGTCGCCGACGCGCTTCTCTTCCGACCACGACAGCGTGTACGCAAGCCAGCCGAAGAAGTGCTCGGTGATCTTGCGGCGCACGAAGAGCTCCATGCCGTACGCGCGGCCGAGGCCCACGTTGTCGGCGAGGATGCGCGTCACCGTGCCGTCGTCGTTGTTCACGACGCGGTTGGTGTTCCGGCCGAGATCGAAGCGGCGGTTGTAGAAGCCCGTCAGGTCGACGTTGATGTTCTCGGTGACGTCGTACTCGGCGCCGAGCGCGCCCTGAAAGGCCTGCTCGAGCCCGATCTTCCGGTTGGCGGCGACGATCTGCGCGCTGGGATTCTGCGTGTAGAGGCCGATGGAGCCCTTGAACGCGAGCCGGTGATTTTCCTCGCCGAGCTCGACGCGCACCGCGAGGCGGGGGTCGAGCGCAGTGCGGGTGTTGCCGTCGAGGCGATACTGCTCGGCGCGCAGTCCGGGGATGATCTTCACGGGCCCGGCTTTGACCTGCAGCTCGGCCCACTCGGCGTACGCGAACGTGTCGTTGTCGGCGCTGTTGGTGACGAGCTGGGGCTCGGGCTGCTCGCCGGGGAAGGTGACGTAGTTCGGCGACTTGGGCAGGTACGACGTCAGCCTCGTCTCGGTCAGCGCGAAGTCGAGACCGCCGCGAACGGTGAAGTGCTCGTTGAGCTTGAACGTGGCCTTCTCGCGCAGGCCGTAGACGGTGTCGTGCTGATCGAAGCGCAAAATCGAGACGCCGAAGCTCGCGTTGTTCACGCCGCCGAACAGCTGCAGCTTGTTGGTGAAAGACTCGCCGCGGTACGTCCAGTAGCCCTCGAGCCGCGTGAAGCCCTGCTGGGTGTTGAGCTCGATCGCTGTGGGTGAGCGTCGGCCGATGATGACCTTGAGCTCATCGAAGCTGCCGAAGAGGAACATGCCGACGCCATGCCGAGAGCCCTTCGGCCGGTAGTCCGCCTTCGCCTGGTAGTCGTAATACGCGGGGGCGACGAGCGTCGTTCCGTTCAGCACGAGGCCGAGCAGCGCGTCGACGTAGCTGCGGCGGCCAGACAAGCTGACCGAGAGCCCTTCGATGATGGGCGCGCTGACGTAGAGCGCCGCGTCGATGAGGTCTAACTTCGCGCTCGCGTGCACCAGGCCATCGAGCGCCACGTCACGCGGAGACACGTCGACGATGCCGCCGATCGCGCGCCCGTACTCGCCGCCGAAGCCGCCCGGGTAGAAATCGATGCTGTCGACCAGCTCGGGGTTCACGACCGATGGCCCGCCGCCGAAGTGGTACAGCAACGGCAACTGAATGCCGTCGAAGTAGACGCCCGTGTCGTTGGGCGACGAGCCGCGCACCAGCAGCAGGCCGAGGCCGAACGGCGCGCGCGCGACCCCGGGAAGTGTTTGCAGGACGCGCAAGGGATCTCCGAATGCGCCCGGAACTTTTTCGACTTCCTGCCGCTGCAGCGTGACGCGGCTGACCTCTGTGCGTTCGCGCGTGCCGCGCACCGTCGTTTCGTAGAGGCCAATCGCTTTGGGCGCGAGGAAGTATTTCACCTCGACGCGTTCACCTTCGGCGACCGTCTCGGTTTCTTCGAAGGGCCGATGCGAGGAGCCCTGCGCGACGATCGTCACTTCCCCAACAGGAACCGTGAGCTCGAAGCGGCCATCGGCGTCGGATTCCGTCATCGTGCCGGCGTCGGCGACGCGCACCACGGCGCCCGGAATCGGGTGGCGGCTGCCTTTCTCGACGAGCTGGCCGAACACGACGGCGGTCGGAAGTGCAGGAGGCCCGGCGTCGACGACGGCTTCGACCGGAGCGGCCCAGGCGAAGTGAAGCGTGTATTCGATCTGCACCGAACCGGGTTTTCCGTCGATCTCTGCGGGGCGGAAGGTGAACTGCAGCGCGGCGGCGACGGCGGACGCGTCGAAGCCGTAGCCGGCGGGCTGACTCACGGTGGCCGATTGAACGGTGCCGTTGGACGCGATGGTGAGCAGCAGCGTGACGTCACCCGAGACTCTGGCTTCGCGGGCGGCATCGGGAAAAGCGGGCTCGACGGAGCTGAGCAGCTCGGGCGGGCGGGTCATCACCGGCACCGAGGCGTCAGGCACTTCGCGGCGTCGGGAGACTCCGTCGTAGGCCTCCTGGGCGGAGGAGGTCGAAGCGACAAAGAGGACGAGTAAGAGAGAGCAGCGCAACACAGGCGCGCACCCTACACGACGCAGTCAATCACCCCGAGTTGAAGTCGAGGGGCTCGAGGTCAGCGGCCCTGGAAATCGATCGCGCCAGCGCTGTGGTCGATGGCCCCAGCCGCGAAGTTGATCGCGCCCGAGTTGAAGTTCGTCGCCGTCGTCGCGTGGTTGATCTCGCTGCCCTTGAAATCCATCGGGGCGAACTGCGGATTCGTCGGCCGCGCATCGACAGGATCCGTTGCCGGTGCGCCCGACACGAGGCCCGGTACGCCGAACACCTGCGGTCCGACCGCGATCGCCGGCGACCGGCTGGGCGCCTGCGTGCGAGGCGAACCGCCGCCGCCCGTGCCCATGTTGATCGGCCCGCCTGAACCGCCAGCCCCACCGGTGCCGCCGCTGCCGCCGCCCTTTCCTGCGTTGATGCCTGTCGGGGCCAGGGTGCCTTGTGGGGCCGAACCGTAATTCGGGGCAGCGCTGCCGGGACCGCCGCCGGCGCCCATGCGATCAGGAACCGATGGGGTCGTGGTGCCGACGGGGGGGGGGGTGCCCACGAGGTTCGAGCTGCCAACCGGTGTCGTGGTGCCCGGCCCCGGCGACGGAGAGAGCGAAGAAGGGCGGAAAGCGCCCGTTTGCGCCGAAGCGGCAAGCG
>JAYUXE010000908.1:0-17536 GCA_043753165.1 Archangiaceae bacterium
TCGCGGGCGGCTCCCTGACGCGGCGGCTGACGCACTGCGGCAAGGGGCTGGAAGTTGTACAGGGCCGGGGCCGACCGACTTAGTTCTTCAGCTGTGGCAGCAGGAACGCGGCGAGCGAGCTGACGCTCTTGAAGTGCTGCTTCGCGGTGCCGTCGCTGTCGAACCGGACGCCGAACTTGAACTCGATGGCCGAGAGCAGCTCGAGCGCCGAGAGCGAGTCGAGGCCCAGCCCTTCGGTGGGCGAGAACAGCGGCGCCTCGTCCTGAATGGCCTCGGGCTTCACTTCTTCGAGGCGAAGGGTCTCGACGATGAGGTGCTTCAGCGCGGTCTTGAGCTCGGTGTCGGTCATCACAAAAGATGCCTATCACGGGTCCCGCGCGTAGCGCGATGCCGGCCTGATCAGCCGCCCCGTGCGTTTCTGCTCGTCCACATGAGCCGCCCACCCGGCCACCCGCCCGGCCGCGAACATCGGGGTAAACGCTCCGCGCGGCAGCCCCAACGTGTCGAGCAGCACCGCCGTGTAGAACTCGACGTTCGCCTGCAACGACCGGTCGGGATACTTCCGCGCCAACACCTGCGTCGCCGCGCGTTCGACGGCGCGCGCGAGCGTCAGCCGGCCCGTCGACACGCCCGCCGCCTCGAGTCGTTCGACGGTTTTCTCGAGCACCGCCGCCCGCGGGTCGCGCACCCGGTAGATGCGATGGCCCATGCCCATGATGCGCCGCCCCGCAGCGAGCTCGGCGGTCAGCCACGCCTCTGCATTTCCTGGACTGCCCACCGCGTCGAGCATGTCCAACACCGGCCCTGGCGCGCCCCCATGCAACGGCCCCTTGAGCGCCCCGATGCCGCCGACGATCGCCGACACCAGGTCCGAGCCCGTCGACGCGATGACCCGCGACGCGAACGTCGACGCGTTCATGCCGTGGTCCGTCACCGTCACCAGATACGCGTTCAGCCCTTGCACCAAGGGCTCAGGTGCCGGCTCGCCCCGCATCATTCGCAGCAGGTCGGATGCGTGCGACGCCGTCGGATCCGGAGCGATCGCTGCGCCCTTCCTCGCCCACGCCGCCACGAACACGCCCACCGCCGCGGTGACCTCTTCCTTCGTCGATTCCTGCGGCAGGTGCGCGACTGCCGCACGCAGCGCGTCCATGCCGTCACTCGCCTTCAGCGCCGTGCCCAGCGAAGCGAGACGTTCGAACGCCGCAACGCGCGCGGGCCCGAGGTTGACCTTCGGCACGTCCCACAGCAACGCGCACGCCTGCTCGAATGTCGCTTCCGCAGCCAGCCGTTCGACCGGCTGACCCGCGATGATCAGCTCGCCCGCGTCGCCGTCGACATGCGAGAGCCGCGTCAATGCCACCACCACTCCGTCGAGTCCTTCAGCAGCCGCCATGGTGATTCCTCCGCCGCCATGAGTACTGTCGCCGCCTCATGAATCAACGTGGATTCGACAATCAACATGGCGCGTGGATCAGCGCAAAAGAAGCGGCGCGCCTGCTGGGCGTGAAGCGGCCGACTGTCTACGCGTACGCGAGCCGCGGGCTGCTCGGCGCGGGCAAACGTGGACCTGGCCAGCCTTCGCGATACCTGCGCACGGCGGTGCTGCGGCTCAAGACCCGGGCCGAGGCACGCAGCGGTCACACGGCGGTCGCGGCGGGAGCGCTTCGCTGGGGCGAGCCCGTGCTCGACTCTTCCATCACGCTCATCTCGCCCGAAGGTCCCGTGTACCGCGGGCATCGCGCGGTGGATCTCATCGGCCGCTCGTTCGAAGCCGTGGCCGAGCTGTTGTGGACAGGCGTTCTTCCCAAACAGCCGACGACGTGGACCCATGCACCCTCGAAATGGGTCGGGGTGATGGGGGGCACTTGCCTTGCGCGTCTCACGCAGGTCGCCGCGACACTCGGGCTGCACGCTGAAGTCCGGTACGGGCTCTCACCCACGCACGAGCAGGCCCGCGCCCGGGTGCTCATCCGTGCGCTGGCGGCGTCGCTTGGCCCCAGGGCCGCACCACAGCCCACCGTTGCCCAGCAGATTTTCGTTGCCTTCACCGGCAAGCGTGCGAGGCCCGCGCAACAGGCCCTGGTCGATCGCTGCCTCGTGCTCTGCGCCGACCACGAGCTCAACGCCTCTGCGTTCGCCGCGCGAGTCGCCGCTGGGGCCGGCGCTGACCTTCACGCCTGCCTCACCGCCGCGCTCGCCGCACTTTCGGGCCCTCTTCACGGGGGGGCGTGCGATCGCGTCGAAGCGCTGCTGGCCGAAGTGCGTGAGCACGGCGCCGGCCCCGCTCTGTCCGCGCGGCTCGCCCGCGGCGAAGACCTGCCCGGCTTCTACGTGGGGCCCTACCCGCAGGGAGACCCGCGCACGCCCCCGCTGCTCGACGGCGCGCGAAGGCTCTGCCCGTCTGCCGCGCTCGATGACGTCTTCGCCGTCGCGGCCTGGGTCAAGAAGGAGCTCGGTGAAGCGCCCGCCCTCGACCTCGGCCTCGTCGCCGCAGCCATCAGTCTGAAGTTTCCGCCTGGCGCCGCAGGCGGTCTCTTCGCACTAGGCCGCACCGCCGGCTGGGTCGCCCACGTGCTCGAGCAGCGGCTCACCAGAGCTCCGATTCGGCCGCGCGCCCGATACGTCGGGCCGTAGTCGCGACGGGCCCGAAGGGTTATATCGGCCGCCTGATGAGTCCTCCGATCCGCAAGCCGATGACGTTGACGCAGAAGATTCTCGCCCACCACGCGCGCGGCCTGACCCGCCCGTGGGTGGAGGCCGGCGACATTCTGCAGATTGACGTCGACTGGACGATTGCCAGCGAGCTTGCGTGGAACGGCATGGATCGCACGTACGACCTGCTGGGCCGCCCGTCGGTGCACGACAAGAACCGGTTCTTCCTCGCGGTCGACCACACCGTCGACGAAGTCACCCTGGCCACCGACCCGCGTGCCCAGCGCCTCACCAAGCTCTCGCGCGACTTCGCCAAAGAGCAGGCGATTCGCCATTTCTACGACGCCAACGTCACCATCCTTCACACCAAATTCTACCGGGACCTCGTGCAGCCGGGGCAGGTGGTCCTCGGCGCCGACTCGCACACCAGCTCGCACGGAGGCCTCGGGGCCGTCAGCATCGGGCTCGGCGGCGCCGACATCACCGCGGCGATGGTGCTCGGCCAATCGTGGATCGAAGTGCCCGAGGCGATCGCGGTCGACTACGCCGGCAAGCTGCCCTTCGGCATCGGCGGCAAAGACGTCATCTTGAAGACGCTGGGTGACCTCAAGCGGAACACCGTCGCGATGGAACGCACGGTCGAGTACCGCGGCGACGTGACGCGCACGTGGTCCACCGACCTGCGCTTCACCATCGCGAACATGACCGCCGAGTTCGGTGGCCTCAACGGCATCTTCGAAGCCGACCCGACCGTCGCCGCCTGGCTCGCGGGCCGAAAAGACGAGAACAAGAACGCGCTCTACTTCCGCGCCGACGACGACGCGCCGTACGCGCACCGTTACCGCGTCGACCTCGAGAAGCTCGGGCCCCTCGTCGCGAAGCCGCCCAGCCCCGACGCCGTGCTGCCCGTCGAAGAAGCGCTGGGCACGTTGCTGCAGGGCTGCTTCATCGGCGCCTGCACCACCACCGAAGAAGAGCTCGTGCTCGGAGCGCTGGTGCTCGAGCAGGCTTTCAAGAACCGCCCCGCGCGCCCCGCGAACAGCAAGCTGCTCGTCGTCCCCGGCGACCAGAACATCCAGGCGCGCATGAAGCAGGGCGACCTTTGGAAGCACTACGAAAAGGCGGGCTTCCGCATCGGGTTGCCCGGCTGTTCGATGTGCCTCGGCGTCGCGTCGGAAAAAGCGTCGCCCGGCGAGACGTGGATCTCGAGCCAGAACCGCAACTTCGAGAACCGCATGGGGCAGGGCTCGTTCGCGTGGCTCGCCAGCGCAGCCACCGTCGCCGCGTCCTCCGTCGAGATGAAGATCGCCGACCCGCGCCCGTACCTCGCGGCCATCGATCAAGACCGCTACGAGAAGCTGTTGTTCCGCGACTCCAGGCGCGCGCTGCCCGAGATTCGTGTCAGCGAGCCGACCATCGAGGTCGTCGCCGCTGCGGCCGCTTCCGACAAGTCCGGCGGCGTGCAGGGCAGACAAGTCGAAGGCCGCGTGCAGCGCTTCGGCGATTCCGTCGACACCGACGCGATCATCCCCGGCGCGTTCTGCCACTTGACCCAGCTCGAAGAGCTCGGCCGGAAGGCGTTTCACTACGTTCGCCCCGAGTTCTACGCACGCGCCAAAGAAGGCCGCACCATCATCGTCGCGGGCGAAGGCTGGGGCTCGGGCAGCTCGCGCGAGCAGGCCGTGTGGGCGCTGATTGGCGCCGGCATCAACGCCGTCATCGCCAGAAGCTACGCCTTCATCCACAAGCGCAACCTCGTCAACGAAGCGCTGAGCTACCTGGTGGTGAAAGACGAAACCTTCTATGCGCTCGCAACGGAAGACGCCGAAGTCACCATCGACTTCAAGGCCGGCACCGTCAGCGTCGCCGGCAAGTCCTTCACTGCCGAAACGCCGTCGGCCATCGTTCAAGCGCTGGCCCGTGAAGGTGGGCTCGTGCCCGCGATCAAGCGCCACGGCAAACAGGTGTTCGAGGCGCTGTCGGCCTAGTGGAGATCAACTGGTTCAACCTGGTCGTCTGGGCCATGGGAGCCGGCATCATCGCCATCGTCATGCGCGGCAACCTCTGGCGCGCGTGGCTGTGCCTCAAGCCGACGTCGATGCACGTCGAGGCCGATGCGCCTCCGGGGCAGGCGAAGCTGCCTGAGTCGCTGGAAAAGCTGGACGCCGAGCTTCGGGCGCTGGGTTTCGTCTCATTGGGCTCGCACCTCGAGCAGCCGCGCTTCGGCCCCGAGATGCTCAGCTACGACTACGTGCACCCGGGCGACAAGTGCTTCGCCACGACGTACGTGAGCACCAACCGGCAGGCGAAGCTGTACTTCCTCACTCCGACTGCGGGCGGCGGCTTCGTCATCACCGCGAATCACCAGCGTGCGGCGCGCGAGATCAAAGGCCGTTATCTGTCGGGAGCCCTGGAGTCGCTTCCTTCTCCCCGCGTCTTCACCGCGCACCTGCGCCGGGTTGGCGAGGTCGGGGTGCCGGAAGGCGAGTTCACCCAGGCTGGAAGGGTCGAGGCGGCGAAGGCGTGGTTCGCGGGGCCAGGCAACGTGGAAGTGCGGCAACAGAACGCGCTTGGACTGTTGTGGACGGTAGGGACAGTTGGCATGGTGGCGGCCGCAATTTTCGGCCGCCGCGGCTGATCATTTTCGCTCGAGGAATTTCACGATGAAGACCGTTTCGAAGAACGAAGAAATCTGGTTCCTCTCTGGCAAACGCACCGCGTTCGGTTCGTTCGGCGGGTCGCTGAAAGATCTCACCGCCACCGACCTGGCCGTCGAATCGGCGAAGGCCGCGATCACCGCCGCGAAGCTTTCGCCCGAAGACATCCAGCACGTCGTCTACGGCAACGTGATGCAGACCTCGGCCGACGCCATCTACCTTCCCCGCCATGTCGGCCTTCGCGCCGGCGTCCCCGTTTCGGTCGGAGCGCTGGGCGTCAACCGCCTTTGCGGCTCGGGCTTCCAGGCCTTCGTGACCGCGGCCGAGCTGATGCTCACCGAGCAGGCCTCGGTCGTTCTCGCCGGTGGCACCGAGTCGATGTCGCAGGCGCCCCACGTCATCCGCGGCGCGCGCTGGGGAATCCCGCTGGGCAAGGGCGGCCTGGAAGACTCGCTGTGGTCGGGCCTCACCGATTCCTACGCCGGCGTCGCGATGGGCATGACGGCCGAGAACCTGGCCGAGCAATACAAGATTTCGCAGGACGAGGTCGACGCGTACTCCCTGCTCTCGCAGCAGCGGTTCGCGGCGGCGCAGGAAGGGGGGCGGTTGGCGAATGAGATTGCTCCGGTCGAGCTGAAGACCCGCAAGGGCAGCACGATGTTCGCGAAGGACGAGTACAACCGGCCCGACGCGTCGCTGGAAGCGATGAAGAAGCTGCCGAAGGCGTTCAAGAAAGACGGCGTCGTTCACGCCGGGGCCGCCAGCGGCATCTGCGACGGGGCCGCGAGCATGGTGATGGCGACCCGCAGCTGGGCCGAGAAGCGCGGCGTGCAGCCGATGGGCAAGCTGCTCAACTGGGCCTCGATGGGCTGCGATCCGAAGACGATGGGCATCGGGCCCGCTCCGGCGATTCGCAAGCTGATGGAACGCGCGGACATCAAGCTGTCGGACATTCACCTGTTCGAGGTGAATGAAGCGTTCGCTCCGCAGTACCTGGCCGTCGAGAAAGAGCTGGGCCTCGACCGCGAGAAGACGAATGTGGACGGCGGAGCGATCGCCGTCGGTCACCCGCTGGGCGCTTCCGGCGCGCGCATTACGCTTCACCTGATCAACGAGCTGAAGCGCCGGGGCCAGAAGTACGGCATCGGCAGCGCCTGCATCGGTGGCGGCCAGGGCATCGCTGTACTGGTGGAAGCGGTTTAAGGCGACTAAGGACAAGGACGATGAGCGAAATCCCAGACGCCAAGACCCTGCGCGAACGCGCCAAGCAGATTGCCGAGTCGCGCCGCCAAGAAAAGAAGAACAAGAAGCGCAAGTGCTCGCTGTGCGGCACCGAAGAGTCCGACAAGACCCCTTTCTTCGCGCACCCCGACGGCATCGGCCCGACCTGCAAAGAGCCGAGCCTGTGCGAGCACTTCCGCGCCGGCCCCAAGCGCACGTTCTAAGACATGCGCGACGGGATCATCTTCGACTGGAACGAGATTGAGGCCCGGCGCAAACCGAGCCAGCCCTTCGACCTCAACGACGAGACGCTGCGCGATGGCGTGCAGTCGCCGTCGGTGGTCGACCCGAGCATCGAAGACAAGTTCGAGCTGCTGTCGTTGATGGACAGCATCGGGGTTCGCTCGGTCAACATCGGGCTGCCCGGTGCCGGCAAGCGCGCCTTCGACGACGTCGTCGCGCAGGCGAAGTACATCGGCAAGCACAAGCTGAAGCTGTTGCCGAATTGCGCGGCGCGCACGGTCGCGGCCGACATCAAGCCGGTGGCCGAGGCGGCCCAGCGGTCGGGCCAGAAGATCACGGTCTACACGTTCATCGGCTCGAGCCCGATTCGGCAGTGGGCCGAGAACTGGACGCTGGACTTCATCAAGAAGACGTCGGCCGACGCGATCGACTTCGCGGTGAAAGAAGGCCTCGAGGTCGCGTACGTCACCGAAGACACGACGCGCTCGTCGCCGCAAAACCTCGACGTGTTGTTCCGCAGCGCGATTGACCACGGCGCGAAGCGGTTGGTGCTCTGCGACACGGTGGGGCACGCCACCCCCGTCGGCGCGCGCGGGCTGGTCGAGTGGACGAAGGGCCTCATCAAGGCGACGGGCGCCGACATCGCGATCGACTGGCACGGCCACAACGATCGCGGCCTCGCGGTCGTGAACGCCATCGCCGCCCTCGACGCCGGAGCGAACCGCCTTCACGCCTGCGGCCTCGGCGTCGGCGAACGCGTCGGCAACACGTCGATGGATTTGCTGCTGCTGAACCTGAAGTTGCTGGGGTGGATCGATCACGACCTCACCGACCTCGTCGCGTATGTCGAGAAGGTGTCGTCGTCGACGAAGGTCGCGATCCCCGTGAACTACCCGCTGTCGGGCGCCGACGCTTTCCGCACGGCGACCGGCGTTCACGCCGCGGCGATCATCAAGGCGAAGGACAAGGGCGACGAATGGTTGGCCGACCGGGTGTATTCGGGCGTGCCGGCGGGCGACTTTGGCCGTCAGCAGGTGATCGAAGTCGGCCACATGTCTGGAATGAGCAACGTGCGGTTCTGGTTGGCGCAGCGTCACATCGCGGCCACCGACGAGCTGTGTCAGCGCATTCTTGGCGCCGCGAAGGCGACGGGGTGGACGTTGTCCGAGCGCGAGATTTTGCAGATCGTGAAGCCGCCCGCGGAGAAGAAACAGAAGGCAACGAAGAAGGCAGTGAAGCGCGCGAGGGCTTGAAGCAAAAATGGCAACAACCCAGTTCAGCTATGTGAAGGTGTTCTCGACCACGCTGGCGCGTGACCGCGAGGTGATGGGCGAAAACATCACCAAGTGGCTCAAGGAGCACGGGCAGAACCTGCAGATCGTCGACAAGATCGTGACGCAGAGCTCGGACAAAGAGTTCCACTGCTTGTCCGTCACCCTCTTCTTCCAGGCGAAGTGAGAAGTCGGCTCTCTTTCGGCTTGCCGCCGATTCAGACTGCCGCCGCGAAGCTCGCGGTTGCATTGATTGTCGGCTCGTTGATTTTCGCCGTCGCAGTGCCGCAGCTGGCGCTCAACCCCGGCACCGTTCTGCGCAGCTTCACGTTGTGGCAGCTCGTCTCGTACGCGTTCGTCGAGACATCTCCGATGGGCGTCATCTTCGGGGCGCTGATTCTCTGGAGCATCGGCGGCTCGCTCGAGCAGACGTGGGGCGCTCGTCGCCTGGTGACTTTTGCGCTCGCGATTCCAGTGCTGGCCGCGATTCTCACCGTCGCGCTCTCGCTGCTGGTCACGAACCTTCAGGGCTTCGTGTTTGGCGGCGGTCACGTGATGACCAGCGCGCTGTGGGTGGCGTTCGGCCTGTCGTGGGGCAACCGGCAGACGGGGTTCTGGGGCATGCCGGTGACGGGCAACGTGCTCGCGCTGATTGGCGTGGGGTTCGTGGTGTTGAACGCGGCGTTCACTTCGTGGATGGCGGTGGTGCCTGACGCGTTCGGCATCGCGATGACCTTCGCGTTCGTGAAGCTGAACTTTCCAGGCGGCACGATCGAACGGTTCAACTCGTGGCGGTTGCGGCGGCAGCTGGACAAGCGGCGCAGCCACTTGAATGTCGTCTCGGGCGACAAGCGCAACATGCCCAACGACTCGGATCGCTTCCTTCACTGATGCTCGCGGCGGCGTTGCTGCTTGCGGTGGCCGCTGCCGAGGACACGCCGCTGACGGAAGCGGCGGCGAAGGTGATGCCGGCGGTGGTGGTGCTCGTCACGCAGGACGCGGCGGGAATCGCCGAAGGGCTGGGCACCGGCTTTCTCATCTCGGAAGACGGCACGTTGGTGACGAACGCGCATGTCATCGCGCAGGCCTCGCGCATCGAGGCGATGTTTCCCGACGGCACGAAGCGGGCGGTGTTGGGCGTGCTGGCGGTGGACGAAGCCCGGGACGTCGCGGTGCTGAAGGTGGAAGGCACGGGCTTGCCGTTTCTCGAGCTCGGGAAGTCGACGCGGGTGAAAGTCGGGACGCAGGTGGTGGTGTACGGATCGCCGCTGGGGCTGTCGTGGACGCTGTCGCACGGCACGATCTCATCGGTCTTCGACCACCCGCGCGCGGGGCGGACGCTGCAGGTCAGCGGCACGATGATGGGGCAGGGGAACAGCGGGTCGCCGGTGTGCGATCTCGACGGCAACGTGCTGGGCGTGGTGTTCGGTGGGCAGGGTGAGTCGGGCGGCATCGCCTTCGCGACGCCGGTCGAGGCCATCTTCGAGCTGCCCCGCGCGGCGCTGCGGCCACTGGGCGCGGACACCGGCGTCGTCGTCAGCACGCGCACCCGGAACCTCATCCTCTCGTTCGTGAGCCTCGTGCTGGTCGCGGCATATCTGTTCGTGCAGCATCGGCGTTCACTGCCGCGGAAGCTGAAGCGCCGCATCTACTGATTTGACGCACCGCGCCGTCTAACCCGAGGCAACGGCTGGGCTCCCCGGATTGACAGCGGGTGGGCAGTTGCCCCACCTTTGCCCCAGAACGTCGTCCATCAGGGTGGCCGGAGGCAGAAAAATGCAGGGTCAGGAGAAGCGGGTTTTCGTTCGCGTTCCGGTGGTGCTCACCGCCCACTGTCGCATCGGCAACCGGTTCATTCGCGACGCCGTCGCCGACCTCTCGGAAGGCGGCCTCTACTTGAAGACCCGTGAGCCCGCGCGTGAAGGGACCCAGGTTCGGGTCGCGCTCGCGCTTCCGCACGAAGAAGGTCCCCGCTTCTGTACGCTCGTCGGCAACGTCGCGCGCGTCGATCGCGATCAACGCGGAATGTTGAAAGGCCTCGGCGTCAGCTTCGCGCCCGAAGAAATCGGCCCCTCTGATTTCTCGACGCTGCAGACCTTCATCAGCCGCGCTGCGTAGTCAGTCGACCGCGACCTTCTCGACACTCGCGCGGTAGATGAAAATCCGTTCGGTGTTGGTGCGGTTGTCTGCCGGCACCACGAAAAACCCCAGGCCCGTGCCGCGGTGATCGCTGCTGAACCCGGCGAGCTGGCGGCCGTCTTTGAATGTGACCCGCAGCTTGTCGCCCGTGGGAGCAGGCGCTTTCACGCCCGCGGGCAGCATGAAGAAGATGGCTTTGATGCGGGGGCGGGCGATGCGCTCGATCGCTCCGGGTTGGGCTTCGAGGCCGACTGTTTCATCGTCGAGCTTCGTGTCGCGCAGCACCCCGCGCTTCACCTGGCCTTCGACCGTGTGAAGGATGACGCGGTGCTCGCCTTTGATTTCCGGAGCGCTCGGGTCATCTCGCAGGTTGCTGCCACTGGTGTCGAACAGCGAGCGGTCGCGGCCGGGCGGATCGAACGCCGGCTGCGAAGGACGCGGCGGCGGGGGCGCCGGAACGAACGGCGCAGGCGCAGGGCGCGCGGCCGCGGGAGGAGGCGGAGGCGCGGGCGGCGGCCGAATCGGAGCAGGAGGAGGCGGCGGCCGCGAGTACGCAGGCGCCGACGCGCGCGGGGCCGGCGCGGGAATCGCGAGTGGCGCCGGCCACGGGTCGGGCTCGACGAAGGCTTCGGCGAGCTCGGCCTGAATCTCGACGTCGATCGAATCGTCCTCGAGCGCCACGCCCTGGATGATGTCGTCAGGCTCGTCTTCGATCTGCGCGTCCAACGGCTCTTCGTCGAACGAGACACCTTCGGTGCCCTTCGTCCACGACTGGCCCGTGTTGTTGAGCTCAGACATGCCGAGGAAGTCGGCGTTGTTCGCGAGCGGCACTCCGACGTCCGGCTCTTCCGGCGGCAGCTCGATCGACGCGCGGCCACTCGTCTCGGCGACGGGGTTCGCCATCGTCGCCAGGGTTCCGCTCTCGACGAGGCTCTCGCCTTCGCCCGAGAAGCTGCTGGTCTCGGCGGCGGAATCGGTGGGGAAGGAAAGAAAGTCGCTGGTCTTCGCGAGCTCGACTTTCTCACCCGCGTCACCGCTGAAATCCATCGAAGCTTCGACGGGCAGCGGCTTGTCGTCGATGGACACGTCGAAATCCATCACGGCGACCTGGGCGGCAGGCATCACGTCGACATCGACGATCGGCGGCGGCGGGGCCTCGGCGATCTCGGGCGGCAAATCTCCCAGCGACGCTTCGAAGCCGGTGTGCGTCGACCGCGGCGGCTCGGGCTCGTGCTCGATGGGAAGGTCGTCGAAGGACGCTTCGAACGAAGGCGGTTCGACGCTCGCTTCCAGCAGCGGCTCGACATCGAGCGCGACTTCTTCGACGGGCTCTTCGACCTGGATGGAGATCGGGATGCTCGGCCGCGGATCCGGAATCGCTGGCGTGTCGAGATCGAACGAAACCGGCTCAGCCGGCGGATGAGGCGGCGCGACCGGCGCGGGAACGCCGTCCGGGTAGAGGTCCTGCGTCGTCGCCGAGCTCGGTGCGACCATCGTCAACGCCAGCGGGGCCGGTTCGGGTTCCGGCGCAGGCCCCGTCAGCATCGCCGACAACAAGTCCATCGGAGACGGCGCACGGGGCGGTTCGAACGCCTGGGCGCCGAGGTTGTCGTCCACCACGATGGATGGGGCGTCGATCGGCTGCGGCGCGGGAATCTTGAACTCGGGCGCTGTCGCGACGGGCACCGGAATCGGCTCGGGCGCGAACTCGACCGCGATTTCCGGCGCGAACTCGGTGATCGGCGCTTCCGGCGCGAGGTCGACTGGAACTTCGGGCTCGGTCTCGGCGACGACGAGTTCGGGGATCGTCTCCGGCTCGGGGGCGACTTCGACGGTCAGCGACGGCTCATCCCTCGGCTGCTCTCGGAATGACTGGAAGGGCTCCGGCTCTGCCGCGATGGGCTCTGGCTCTGCCGCGATGGGCTCTGGTTCTGCCGCGATGGGCTCCGGCTCGACGTCGACCGGTACGTCGATCAGCGGGGCAGGCTCGAACGTCTGCGGCGGCGGCGCTTCGCGCGTTCCGAAATCGATGTCCGGAATGGTTCCGCCGAAGTCTTGTGCGACGGGCGCCGGTTCATCGAACGACAGCGAGCTGCGCAGGGACCCGAGCGGATCCTCTTCCGGCGGAGCCGTCAGCGGCCGTTCGGACATGAACGGCTTCGCCGGCGCCAGCGCGGGCATCGGCGTCGCGACCGGCGGAGTCGAGTCGAGCAGGGTGACGTCGTCATCCGTCACCTCCATCACTTCGTCCTCGGCCACTTCCAGTGGTCCGTCTTCCTCGGCCGCCACCGGCTGCGGAGCGGGAATCGGCATCGGCGTCTGCCACGACGGCGCCGACGGCGGCACGTACAGCGGCTGCGACGGCGACGGAATCGGGTAGCCCGTGTTCGGGTCGACGTACTGGCCCAGGCTCGGGTCGTAGTTCTGCGGCCACTCGGCCTGCTGCTGCGGATGCTCGTTGGGCGTCCACGCCGGCGTCGGCTGGTATTCCTGCTGCGGTGCCTGCGGTGCGTACGCGTTCGGGTCGTAACCGTGGTCGTACCCGTCACCCTGGTTCGGGTCGTAGTACTGCGCGTTCGGGTCGTACGCCGGCTGCGACGGCTGCGGCGGGTAGTACGCCTGCTGCTGATTCGGGTCGTAGTACGGCTGCTGCGCCTGGAAGTACTGACCGGTGTGCGGGTCGTAGCCAGGCGGATACGCGTACCAGAGGCCGTCTTCGCCGTAGTACCCCTGCTGCGCGGTCATCCCCAGCATCGCGCCGAGGTCGATCCACCGTTGCTCTTCGATGTGTGAAAGGCCGCCGCTCTTCCGCTTGTCGTCCAGAAAGCGGAATTCGCGCATCGCGGCCTGCGTGTCGGACATGGGCGCGCCGAGCTTAGGGGCGAAGTACCGGGGGGTAAACGATTCCTACCGGCTCTTCAGCTCAGACTCGATCTCTTCCTGGAGCCTCGGTAGGTCCCGGTCGTACCGGCGCTTCAAGACGTTCGGGAAGCTCTGCCCGGCGCCGATCTCTCGAATCATCCCCAGAAAATTCTCGGTGCCCCCGTTCTTCATCATCAGCCCGACCGTGCGCGCCGCGACGGCGTACCGCAGGGCCGGATTGTTCTGCCCCGCCAGCATTCCGTGCGACATCTCGACCAGTGACGGCAGCTGCCCGGCGCTCGCGTACTTCTGCAGCGCCTTCTGCACGTGGGCCGGCCCGTCGTCATTTCCCTCGTACCGCCACTCGACCCATTCGGCGAGCCCTTCGTTGATCCACGTCGGCAGCGCCTCGTCGCGAAAGCCCGAGACTTCGTCCACCACCGCATGCACGTACTCGTGCACCAGCGTCGCCTGGTTGTGCGCGTTGATTTCCGCCGTGTCGTTCATTCGAATCGCGCTCTCGGAATAGAAGCCCGCGATCGAGGCCGCCGCCTGCGCGCCATGGTGCATCGTGAACTCGGCCTTCGAATACAGGATGACGTCGGTGGGGCTCTCGCGCGCGACGCCCAGAATTCGTTTCGTCGCGGTGCGCGCTTCCTCGAGCGCGCCCTGCACCTTGCCCTCGTAGTCCGCACGCTGGCCGAAATCGCGCTGGCCGTTGAAGTAGCGAAACCGGAAGTAGGTGTTCGCGCGCATGCGGCGGCCTTCGCCATCGACGCTCGACTCGTAGCTCGCGCTGTCGGTCGTGCGTGTCGGTGCCTGACCCGGCCGCATCGGAGTTCCCGGCTCTGGCAGCGCTTCACCTCCGCGCGCCGCCACGTCCTGCCGTTTCTGAAGGTCCTTCTCCATCGCGACGAGGCCGGTCTTGGCGTTTTTTCCTTCGGCGGCCTGCGACTTCGCCTTCTTCAGCAGCCCTTCGGCTTCCTTCGCCTGCGGTGACTTCTTCGGCACGTTGTCGAGCGAAGCGATCGCCGCTTCGACATCGTTCTCCGACAGCGCGAGCCGCCCGAGCTCGAGCGCGAAACGAGCGTCTTTCGGAAACGCCGCCTGCCCCTTCTTCAACGCGACTTCCGCCGCCGACTTCTGATCCGTCTTCGTGCCGGTGCGGCCCACGCACACCAGCGCATCGGCGATCGGCTCGAACTCCACTGCTTTTTCACCCAGCGAATACGCCATCACCGCGTCGCCGGCTTCGAGGGCCTGGCAACCTTTCGCCATCGCGGTGGCGAGCTTCTTTCGATCCCCCGCCGCGTAGTCCTTCGCGGGCGCCGCGGCGTAGGCGAGGTAGAGCTCGTCCCACTGTTTCGCAGAGACGAACGCATCCGCCTTCGAAGCAGGCGGAACCGCAGCAAGGACGATTGCGAGGGAAAGGGCGAGCAAGCCCAAACCTTAAATCAGAAGCTCCACCGGTTCAGAATTCGCCCGAAGTCCGCGAGCTCTTCCTTCTTCTTCGTCTTGCCCATCGAGTCGACCAGCTTCTCGTTGATCATCGCGAGCCGCTTGCCCATCACCTTGGCGAGGTTGTGCACGATCTTCAGCGCCGCGATGTTGTCCTTCGCGATCAGCTTCTGAAACGGCCCGTTGCGAATCGCGAGGTACTTCACGTCGGTGGCCGCGGACGCCGAAGCCGACCGCAGGTCGCCGCCCAGCAGGCTCATCTCGCCCAGCACACTTCCGGCCTCGAGCGTGGCCAGCGGTGCTTCACGCTTCGTCACGTCGACTTTGCCCTCGAGCACCACCAGCAGCACGTCGCCCGGCTCGCCCTCGGTGAACAGCATGCCGCCCTTCTTCATCGACTTCTCTTCGGCGATCGCGATCAGGTCGTCGATGTCGCCCGCCGTGAGCCCGGCGCACATCGGAATTCCCTGCAGCTGCTTCGAGAGTGCATTGGGCATGGGTCAGATTCCTCGCAGAACGGTGGCCTTCCCGACGCGGCCAATCGCCAGCACGTAGGCCGACGTGCGAAGCGGCAGCTTGCGGCTGCGGGAAATCGAAGCGATGCGTTCGTAGGATTCCTTCATCACCTTTTCGAGCTCGCCGTTCACGCGGTCTTCGTCCCAGGTGACGTGCTGAAGGTTCTGCACCCACTCGAAGTAGCTGACGGTGACGCCGCCCGCGTTCGCGAGAATGTCGGGGACGACGAGGATTCCCTTCTTCTCGAAGATCTCGTCGGCCTCGGGCTCGCACGGGCTGTTCGCGCCTTCGACGATGATCTTCGCGCGCACGTCGTTCGCGTTCTGCTTCGTCAGCGAGTCGCCCATCGCCGCCGGGACCAGCACGTCGCAGTCACACGCGAGCAACTCTTCGTTCGTGCACGCGTTGCCGCCGTTGAAGCCCTGCACCGTGCCCTGCCGTTTCGCGTACTCGAACAGCGCCGGCACATCGAGGCCCCGCGGGTTCATCACCCCGCCGTGCACGTCGGACACCGCGACCACGACGCCGCCGTCCTCATGAATCAGGCGAACTGCGTGGCTGCCGACGTTGCCGAAGCCCTGCACCGCGAAGCGCGTCGCGCGGACCTGCGAGCCGACGTCGCGCAGAATTTCCCGGCAGACGTACAGAAGGCCGCGCCCCGTCGCCGCTTCACGGCCCTTGCTGCCGTAGAGGTCGATGGGCTTGCCCGTCACCACCGCCGGCGAATGGCCGTGGTACTTCGAATACTGGTCCATGATCCACGCCATCACCTGGGGGTTGGTGTTGACGTCGGGAGCGGGGATGTCGCGCGTGGGGCCGATGATGTCCTGAATCTGATCGACGAACTTTCGCGTGAGGCGCTCGAGCTCTTTCAAGCTCATGTGGGTGGGGTCGACCTGGATGCCGCCTTTCGCTCCGCCGAAGGGCAGGTTCACGACGGCGGTCTTCCACGTCATCAGCGACGCGAGCCCCAGCGTCTCGGAAGCGTCGACCTGCGGGTGGTAGCGAAGGCCGCCCTTCATCGGGCCGCGGCTGTTGTCGTGCTGAACGCGGAAGCCGGTGAAGGTGCGAATCTCGCCGTTGTCGAGCTCGAGGCTGACTTGCACCTTCACTTCCCGAAGCGGCGTCGACAGCAGCGTCTCGATGCGCTCGCCGACGTCCATGATGCGCGCGGCCTTCTGGAAGTAATACGTCGTGGCCTCGGCGGAGTTCATGCGCGGGCACGATAGATTCGTGAAACGATGACGTCCATGATTCGTGCCTCCCTGAAGTCCTGGGTCTGGGCCGGCTTCGCGGCGCTGGTGCTCACCGCCGCGTGCGGCACGCCGCCGACGCCGAAGTGTCAGGCGAGCAATTGTTCAGGCTGCTGCACCGACGACAACGTGTGCCTCGGCGCCTCGAAGCAGGCCTATTCGCAGTGTGGCCAGGGCGCGGCGAAGTGCCGGTCGTGTCTGCCGGGCCAGGTCTGTTCGCAGCTGCGTTGTGTCGCGGGTGAAGGCGGTGGCAGCGGCAGCGGCGGAGGAGAAGGCGCCGGCGGGGGAATGGGCACCGGCGGAGGCATCGGCGGTTCCGGCGGCGGCAGCGGGGTCTGCGGCGCGTCGGGCCAGGCGTGCTGCGTCGGCTCGGGCTCGGGCTGTCTGCTCGGCCTCTTCTGCAATGGCGGGGTCTGCGGCCCGACGATGGGAAGCGGTGGCGGGTCGGGCGCAACGGGCGGCGGCTCGGGGACGGGCGGCGGAGCGGGCGGGACGGGCGGGATGGGCGGTGGTGTCAGCGGGACGGGCGGGGGTGTCAGCGGCACCGGCGGCGGTGGCTCGGTCGCCGTCGGCGCATTCGGAGATCCGTGCGTGGTGAACAGCAACTGCTCGACCAACTTCTGCCAGGCGTTCGGCTTTCAAGACGGCTACTGCACGAAGACGTGCACGACGAATGGCGACTGCCCTGCGGGTGGCGCGTGCGGTCGCAACCCGGCGGGCGGCGGAAACATCTGCCTCAAGTCCTGCAGCGCTGCGGGCCAGGCCCCGGGGACGTGCCGCGCGGGCTACGTCTGCGAAAAGTTCCAGAGCTCCACCGACGGGTCGCCCGTTTGTTTCCCTGCCTGCGCGAGCGCGAACAGCTGCGTCGGCGGGCCGGTGACATGTGACGGGCGCGGCTTCTGCTGCGGCTCGAACGGCGCGGCGTGCTGCAACAACGCCACGTGCGCCGGCGGAGCGACGTGCGATGCGGCGGCGAAGTACTGCAAGGCGCTTCCGGCGACCAATCGGCCCGCCGGCGAGTCGTGCACCACCGCAGGCCAGTGTGCCGGAAACATCTGCGTGCCCGAGCTCGTGTCGGCTCCGAGCTGCGTCCAGGCGTGCTGGGCGGGCGGCTACTGCACCCAAGACTGCACCTCGACCGCGTGTCCGTCGGGCAGCTCGTGCTCGCTGTACACGTTCGCGAACAACGTCAAACGCTGCGTGGCGAACTGCCAGTGGGACGGTGGCCAGGGCGACTGCCGCGACAGCTACATCTGCGATC
>JAYUXE010000909.1:0-3538 GCA_043753165.1 Archangiaceae bacterium
GGATGCGCGGGGCCGTTCGTTCAGCTGGCCAACGCGTGCGACGACGACAGCTGCACCAGCGAGACGCTTCAGTCGGTCGTCACCAACCTGTCGCTGACGGCAGGGACCCCGTACTACGTCGTGGTGTGGACGTTCGGCACCGGGGCGCTTTCGGCCGGCAACACGGCGCTGCAGCTCGCGTTCGGGCGCACCGTGGTTCCCGGAAATGATCTCTGTGGCGCGGCGACGGCAGTGACGATCGACGTGCCCGTCACCGGCACCACCAACGGCGCGACCAACGACTACCAGCTCGCGCGTGCGACCGACGGCGGCCAGGTCTGCAGCGCGGGCTTCGGCAGCGTCGCGACTTCAGCCATCGGCCGCGAGGTCACTTTCAGCTTCACGCCCGCGACCAGCGGGAAATATTCGTGGCGCGCGCAAGGTGTCACCACGGACGACCTCGTGTTGCACGTCGCCGACAGCTGTCCGTCGGGGGTTTCGCCGATGGCGGTGAACGCGTGTGTCGCCGTCGCCAACCGGACGACGGTCATCTCGGCGGAAGAGACGGCGTGCCTGCCGCTGAACGCAGGCACCACCTACTTCGGGTTCGTCGATGGCCAGGTGCTGGTCAGCGGCAGTGCGTTCGAGCTCGAAGTGAACGCCTGCGTCAGTGAGGCCGAGCCCAACAGCACACCGGTGACCGCCAACGCCTTCGCCTGCGGGCTGACCGGCGGCATCGTGCCCGCGACGGACTACGACTTCTTCAATCTGGGCAACCAGCCAGGCCGCGTGTTCGCGATGATCGACGGCCGTTCAAGCAAGAGCGACGACATGACGGTGCTCGACTTCGACCTGCGCGTCACCACCGCAACCCAGACGCTCGAGTACGACGACTTCAACGCGGTCGAACCGTTCGGCCTCTACTCGCCCGTCATCGCTGGCACCCTCGTCACGGGCCAGAGCTACCTGCGGGTCAGCCAGTTCAACGACAACCTCGCCGCCGAGCCGTACCGCCTCTACGCGGTGGTGCAGCCGCCCAGCGCGAACGCGACTCCAGAAGTCGAGCCCAACGGCAGCGTCGGCACCGCGTCGACCAGCGGCATCAACTACTTCTCGGGCGCACTCGCGACCACCACCGACCAGGACTACTTCTCGTTCACCGCGGTCGCCGGCGAGCTCGTGTTCGTTGCGGTCGACGGGGATCCACTGCGCAACAACACGCCCATCAACCCCAGGCTCGAGTTGATGGACGGCGCTGCGAATTTGATTCTCCAGGCCGACGATTCGCAGGCGACGTCGAACGCAACGCTCACCACCAACAACCTCGCCGCCATCACGCCGGAATCTCCAGGTGAGGGGCTCGTGTACCGGATCCGCACGTCGGGCACGTACCTGGTGCGCGTGTCGAATGGCGTCGGTGGCACCGTGGCGGGCGACTACCTCTTGTCGATCTCGAAGAACTGCCAGCGCAGCGTGCTCGGCCCAGCTCCAACGGTGACGACGGTGGCACCAGCGATGGGCCCGATTGCGGGGGGCACGGCGATTGCGCTCACGGGCATCGACTTCTCGGCGACTGCAACCGTCACGGTCGGTGGCGTGGCGTGCAGCGGCCCCGTGGTGACGCCGACGACGATTGATTGCACGACTGCGGCGCGCGCGACGCCGGGCGTGGTCGACGTGGTGGTGACGAACGCGGATCAGCAGAAGGCGACGAAGGTGGGCGGCTTCACGTACGTGGCGCCGGCGCCGACGGTCACCGCCGTCGTTCCCGCGTCGGGTGTCGTCTCGGGCGCCAGCGCTTCGGTCACTGGCGCGGGCTTCTTCGCGGGCGCCACCGTCACGTTCGGCGGGGTCGCGGCGACTTCGGTCGTGGTCGCGTCGTCGACTTCCATCACGCTGGTCGCTCCGCCGCATGCCGCTGGCCCGGTGGATGTCGTGGTCGCGAATGCAGACGGCCAGAACGCGACGTTGACGAATGGCTACACGTACACGCTGCCGGCGCCGACGCTGTCGATGGTGAACCCGTCGGTCGGCAGCACGCTGGGCGGCACGAACGTCACCATCACCGGCAGCAACTTCGTCACCGGGGTGACCGTCGCGTTCGACGGCATCAATGCCGCGGTCACCAACTCCACGGCGACCGCAGTGTTCGTCACCACGCCGGCCCACGCGGCCGGAGCCGTTACAGTCCTGGTGAAGAACCCCGACAACCAGTCGGCGATGCAAGCAGCGGCGTTCACGTTCGTGGCTCCGCCTTCGCCGAGCATTGCGTCGGTCGCTCCGGGCAACGGCCTTGCGAGTGGCGGCACGGGTATCAGTCTCACTGGAACGAACTTCGCGCCGGGCGCGGTGGTCGAGCTGGGCGGTGTGGCAGCCCTGAACGTCGTGGTGAGTTCCGCGACGGCGTTGACCGCGACCACCCCTGCGCACGCCGCCGGACCCGTCGACGTCGTGGTGCGGAACCTCAACAACCAATCGGGCACTTTGCCGAATGGCTTCACGTACATTTCCGTCTCACCGCCGGTGTTGAACCTCGTCACTCCGGGTCAGGGCGCGGCCAACAGCGCGACGATGGTCAGCCTCACCGGGGGCAACTTCCAGAATGGGGCGACGGTCACGTTCGGCGGCGTTCCCGCGACCAGTGTCTCGGTCGTCAGCGTCACCCAAATCACCTGCAGCACCCCCGGACTCCCTGCGGGCGCCGTCGACGTGGTGGTGAAGAATCCGGATAACCAGACGGCGACCCTCGCGAATGGCTTCACCTTCGTCGGCAGCGGGACGGGTGGCGGCGCGGGCGGCGCGGGCGGATCAGGTGGATCAGGCGGCGGCACCGGCTCGGGAGGCGGCGCGGGTTCGGGAGGTGGTGTGGGTTCGGGAGGCGGTGTCGGCGCAGGCGGGGGCATCGGTTCGGGGGGAGGCGCGGGCATCGGAGGAGGGAAGGGAGGCGGCACGGGGGCGGTCGACGCAGGCAGCGGCGGGAGCGGAGGCGGCGGTGGAATCGTGGCCCCGAAGAAGGCGGGCTGCGGCTGCGCGCAGGTGAATTCAGACGGGTTCGTCTTCGCAGCGCTCGCGCTTGTCGCGTTCCTGCGTCGCCGCAAGTCGGTGTGACAGAAATGCGTTCAGGAACGTTCGATCTCCAGTGGAACAGGGCCTGCACAGCCCAGCTCCACCATGATCTCTTTGCGAACCCTATTGGCCGCCGCCGCCACGTTGTGGTGCTCGGCCGCCTTTGCAGCGAACGTGACGGTGGACGCGCGGTACGACCGTTCGCCCATCTCGCCTGACATCTACGGCCTCGTCCTCGGCGACGACGCGCAGGTGTCGCGCATGGGGGTGACGGTTCGCCGCCACGGCGGCAACACGATGAGCCGCTTCAACTGGAAGACGTCGACCACCAACACGGGCGGCGACGGCCGGTTCTTCGAAACTCTGATGACGCCGGGCGCCGACCCATTCGTCACCGCGAACAAGGCCGCGAACGCGAAGTCGATGGTCGAGCTCCCGAGCATCGGCTTCGTCAGCCAGGCGCTCTCGGCCGCGACGAAGTGTGCGTTCATGG
>JAYUXE010000910.1:0-3538 GCA_043753165.1 Archangiaceae bacterium
CACCTGGGAAGTCCGTTGCATCCTTGAATTCGGACTCGAGGAACGTTCCGCCGCAAGACTCGCAGGTGTCGTAGCTGACGGGGTGGTTGCGATCGCCACCCTCGACGCGAACCAGGTCGACCAGACAATCGCGGCACTGCCCGCTGTCGGCCTCGGCGTTCACCCGGCCGCCCAGGCTTTCGAGCCCGGCTGAGTTGTTGTGCAGCAGGACGCGGTTGAGATCCGACACATCGATCCACAAGCCGCCGCAGTCACCGCACTTGCGAAGCGGGTGGTCGTCTCCATCTTTCTGGAGCTCAACCATCTCGACGTCGCAGCTCGGGCAATCCATGGGTTTCAACCAGCTCCTGTGAGGGTCTTTTGAAATGGTACGGCTGCGGGAAAGTGAACTGCAACCTCCCATTTGTCTCACAAGGGTAATGCGTCAGGCCTTGACTCGCTTGATGTTCGCTCCGAGCCCGCGCAGCTTCTTCTCGAGCTGCTCGTAGCCGCGATCGAGGTGGTAGACGCGGCCCACGGTCGTCTTGCCTTCGGCCTTCAGGCCCGCCAGCACGAGCGACGCCGACGCCCGAAGATCCGTCGCCATCACCGGGGCCCCCGACAGCCCCGCCTTGCCCCTGACCACCGCCGTCGAGCCGTTCACCTGAATGTCCGCGCCCATGCGCAAGAGCTCGGCGACGTGCATGAAACGGTTCTCGAAGATGTTCTCGGTGATCACCGAGGTGCCGTTGGCCGTCGACAGCAGCGCCATCAGCTGCGCCTGCATGTCGGTGGGGAAGCCCGGGTGTTCTTGCGTCTTGATGTCCACCGCCTTCACCCGCGACGGGCCGATGCAGCGAATTCCCTCGGGCTCGGCGATCACCTTGCAGCCGGCCTCGCGCAGCTTCGCGATCACCTGCTCGAGGTGCTCGGGCACTGCGTCCCTCACCAGCACGTCGCCGCCGGTGATCGCCGCCGCCACCAGCAGCGTGCCGGCCTCGATGCGGTCGGGGATGATCGCGTGGTCGACGGGCTTCAGCGTGTCGACGCCATCGATGGTGATGATGTCGCTGCCGGCGCCCGTGACGTGGGCGCCCATCTTGTTCAGCACGCGCGCCAGCTCTTCGACTTCCGGCTCACGCGCGGCGTTCTCGATCACCGACCGGCCCTTCGCGAGCACGGCCGCCATCATCACGTTCTCGGTGCCCGTGACGGTGATCATGTCGAACGTGATCGTGCCGCCCTTGAGCCGCTTCGCCCGCGCCTCGACATAGCCTTCCGTCAGCTCGATCTCGGCGCCCAGCGCCTTGAGGCCCTTCAAGTGCTGGTCGATGGGCCGGGCCCCGATCGCGCAGCCACCCGGCATCGACACCCGCGCGCGGCCCCAGCGGGCGACCAGCGGCCCGAGAACGAGCACCGAGGCGCGCATCGTCTTCACCAGGTCATACGGCGCCTCGGGAATCACCTTCGGCCCGACCTCGATTTCGCAGACGTACTTCTTCTTCCCGGTCAGCCGTTCAGCGTCGCAGCCCATCATGCGCAGCACCTTCAGCATCGTCGCGACATCCGCGAGGCCGGGCACGTTGCGAAAGGTGTGGCGGCCCTCGGCCAGCAGCGACGAGGCAAGAATCGGCAGCGCTGCGTTCTTCGCGCCCGAAGCGAACGTCTCGCCCTTCAGCGGGCCGTTGCCGGTGATGACGATCTCATCCATGGGTCGTGGGCTCCTGGCCAAAAGCGAGGCGATCGAGCCGCGCCAGATCTTTATCCACCCGCACCGCGAGGTAACCCGCCCGCAGAAGCTCAGCTTTCACGGCCTCACCCTGTTCATCCCCAATCTCCAGTGCAAGCCAACCGCCACGCTTCAGCGCCGCGTGCGCGCCCGCCGCGAGGCGGCGATAGAAGTCGAGCCCGTCGACGCCGCCGTCCAACGCCTCGCGCGGCTCTTTCGTCACTTCCTTCTGCAGGCCCGCCAGATCGCCGCGCTTCACGTACGGCGGGTTCGACACGATCACATCGAACTTCGCGCCCTCGGGAACCGCCGCGAACAGGTCGCCCTTGAGCACCGACACCCGGCTCGCGACCTCGTGCTTCTCAGCATTCGCCGCCGCCAGGGCGCACGCCCCGTCGGAAAGATCCGTCACCCAGACCGACGCCTGCGGCCTTTCGGCGGCGACGGTCACCCCGATGCAGCCGCTGCCCGTGCACAGATCGAGCACGCGCGAAGGAACATCTTTCGGCAACAGCTGCAGCACCGCGTCCACCAGCAGCTCGGTTTCTGGGCGGGGGATCAGCACCCGCGCATCGACCGTGAACCGCCGGTTGTAGAAGTCCTTGAAGCCGGTGAGGTACTGCGTCGGCTCGTATTGCATGCGGCGTTGAATGAGCCCGCGGAACTCGCCCAGCTCGTCTTTCTGCAGCGGGCGGTCGAGCTCCATGAACAGCTTCACGCGATCGAGCTTCAGCGTGTGGGCGAGCAGAATCTCGGCAGTGAGGCGGGGCGCGTCGATGTCCTGCTTCTCGAACCGCTGCGTCGTCCAGGTGAGGACCTTGCGCACCGTCCAGACGTCGTCGGTCACTTAAGGGTGTTCCTTGTCGTTCTTCAGCGCCTCGGCCTGGAAGAAGGTGCGGCACGCGCTGACGACGTCTTCGAGATCGCCGCCCATCACCGCGGGCAGGTTGTGGCGTGTCAGGCCGATGCGGTGGTCGGTGAGGCGGTCTTGCGGGAAGTTGTAGGTGCGGATCTTCTCGCTGCGGTCGCCGGTGCCGACCTGGCCCTTGCGAAGGTTGTCGCGCTCGCTGCGAATGCGTTCCTGCTCGGCTTCGTAGAGGCGAGACCTGAGCACGCGCAGCGCCATCGCCCGGTTCTTCAGCTGGCTCTTTTCCTGCTGGCACTTCACGACGATGCCGGTGGGCTTGTGGGTGAGGACGACGGCCGAGTTGGTGGTGTTGACGCTCTGCCCGCCGGCGCCGGTCGACCGCGCGACCGTCATCTCGATGTCGTTCGGGTTGATCTGCACGTCGACTTCTTCGGCCTCGGGCATCACGGCGACGGTGATGGTCGAGGTGTGAATGCGGCCCTGCGTCTCGGTGGCCGGCACCCGCTGCACCCGGTGCACGCCCGACTCGTATTTCATCTGCGAGTACACCGCGGTGCCCGACATCGTCAGCGTCGCGTCCTTCACGCCGCCCTGGTTGCCCTGCGAGATGTCCAACAAGTCGGCCGCCCAGCCCTTCTTGGCAGCGAACCGCAGGTACATGCCCATCACCTCTTCGGCGAACAGCGCCGCCTCGTCACCGCCGGCGCCGCCGCGAATTTCGACGATGACGTTCTTCTCATCATTCGGATCCTTCGGAATCAGCAGCAATTTCAGCTCTTCTTCCAGCTCGCCGCGCTGGGTGCGAATGGCCGGCAGCTCTTCCTTGGCCATCTGCCGAAGGTCGGCGTCGCTGCCGTTCAACCACTCTTCAGCCTGCTTCAGGTCTTCGCCGACCTTGCGCCACAGCCGGTACTTTTCGACGAGCCTCTCGATGCCCGACCGCTCTTTCGCGATCTTCTGGT
>JAYUXE010000911.1:0-3534 GCA_043753165.1 Archangiaceae bacterium
AACTTCGCGAATGGATCGTCGGGTGAATGACTGACTGCAGGCACCTTCTGCGTCGGCGCCGCCGCGGCGAACTGACCTGTGGGTGAAGAAGTACCGTCCCGCTTCACCCGGAAGGTGTGCTGGCACTTGGTACAGCGGACCTTGACCCCCTTCTCGGTCACCTTCTCGTCGGGGATCTTGAACCGTGTTTGGCACTGCTCGCACTTGACGATCATGGCCGGCGGCCCGCGGACTATACCCTTGCCGCTCAAACACCCCGGTGGTATTCGTTTTTCGCGCACCGCGTCAATTCGACCGCGCCCCCACACCATGCCCGACCAAGTGGCTTCCGAGCC
This sequence comes from Archangiaceae bacterium, assembly GCA_043753165.1. Lineage (GTDB taxonomy): Bacteria > Myxococcota > Myxococcia > Myxococcales > Myxococcaceae > JAGSPQ01. Next base: position 336 of record JAYUXE010000911.1, read on the forward strand.
CAAAGTCATCAAGCGGTACACCAACCGAAAGCTCTACGACACGGTCGAGAGCCGGTACGTCACGCTCGACGAAATCGCCGAGATGGTGAAGCAGGGCGTCGAAGTGAAGATCGTCGACAACCGCACCAAGGAAGACCTCACCTCGGTCACCCTGGCGCAGATTGTCTTCGAGGAAGAGAAGAAGACGACCCGCATGCCGCTGTCCGTGCTGCGCGAGATCATCCGCCGGCCGGGTGAACAGCTGTCCGAGTTCATCAAGAGCGAAGTCACTCCGCGCGTCACCACCTTCCGCGAAGAGGCCGAGTCCCGCCTCGACAAGCTGCTTCGCCGTGAAGACGGAACCGTCGCCGACCCCGCCCCTTCGGCGCCCAACCCGGCGGCCGACATCCTCAAAGGCAGCCAGCGCGCCCTCGAAGATTTCCAGAAGAAGGTCGATGAGCGCGTGAAGGCCGTCGTCGACAACGTCGTCGGCAGCCTGCCCGCGATGGGCCGCGACCTCGGCGCGCTGGTTCAGCGCATCGAGATGCTCGAGAAGAAGCTCGAAGCGCTGGAAGAGAAGAAGCGGTAGCCGTTACGCGCGCGCGTGCTTCGCGGCCGCGTCGACGTCTTCCGCCACGGCCTGAAGCAACGTGGCTCCGCGGCTCCAGGGCGCGTACTCCCAGATCGTCTTTCCGTGGCTCTGCGCCTCGTCGATGGCGACGTTGAAGCCCAGCGGCTGGCGCGCGACCTTCCCCGGAAAATACTTCTCGAGCCGTTCGACCACTTCGTCGGCCAGCGCCGTCTTTCGGTACAGCGTCGGCACCACCAGTGAGATGTGCAGCGCCCGGTTTTCCTTCTCGGCCACCTTGCGCACCGTCTCGTTCATCTCGGCGCAGCCATCGAGCGACAAGTACGTCGTCGCCACCGGCACGACGACCTCGGTCGCGGCCAGCAGGATGTTCGTCGTCGTGAGCCCCAGCGACGGCGGCGAGTCGAACACCACCATGTCGTAGCCGGCCTGTTCGACCTCTTTCATCCGGTCGCGCAAAAGCGTGTCGCGATCCACCTGGTTGGCGACCTGCAGCGGGAAGTTCGCCATCTGCTTGTACGACGGCACCACGAAAAGGTTCGGCATCGCGGTCGACCGCACGACGTCGGTCAAACTGACGTTGGTGTTGGTCAGCCAGTGGAAGACGTTGGTCGGCAGCGACCGCACGTCGACGCCCAGCGACTTCCCGGCATGGCCCTGGGTGTCGAGGTCGATCAGCAGGACTTTGAGGTTCTTCTTCTGCGCGAACCACGCGGCCGTGTTCACGGCGAGCGTCGTCTTGCAGGTGCCGCCCTTCTCGTTGATGAAAGCGATTCGACGGCCTGTCACTTCTTCTTCTCGACGAGCCGGTCGATCTTCCCTTCGACGGACGACAGCAGCCGTTCGAGGTCGTCGACCTTCTCGCGAAGAATCTCGAGGTCACCCGTCGACGGCAGGTTCATCGCCGACAGCGCGCTGCGCAGGCTCTTGTCCAACGTGCCCTTCGCGGTCAGCGTTCGCGAGACCAGGGTCTGAACGGTCGCGACGAACTTCTCGTTCGAGAGCAGCTGCTGGGCGATCTTCCCGACGCGTTCCTCGCCAGTCGCCACCAGCTTCTTCATCACGGGGTTGTTCTTGAGCATGGGCGCGCGGATGCTGATCTCCGCGTTCGAGCGTGTCAAGGTTGGCGAGGCAGCTGTGCACTCCGTTCTCCTCGACAAGCGTCTCATCATCGTCACGGGCAAAGGTGGCGTGGGCAAGACCACGATCGCCACTTCGATTGCTCTCGCCAGCGCGCGCGCCGGCCAACGGACGCTGGTGTGCGAAGTGAACGCGCGCGAACGCATCTCGGGGTTGCTGGGCCGCCCCGAGACAGGGGCTGAGATCACGTCGCTCGAAGAGAACCTGTGGGCCGTCGACGTGAAGCCGCACGAGGCGATGCGCGAATACGCGCTGATGATTTTGAAGTTCGAGAGCATCTACAACGCGGTCTTCGAGAACCGCCTCGTCCGCTATTTCCTGCGCTTCGTGCCGTCGCTTCAGGAAGTGGTGATTCTCGGCAAGATCCTCTTTCACCTGAAAGAGAAGCGGCCCGACGGCAGCTGGCGCTTCGATCGCATCGTCATCGACGCGCCATCGACGGGCCACGCGATCACCTTCTTCTCGGTGCCGAAGGTGATTCTGGACACCGTGCCCCCGGGCGCGCTCGCCAACGACGCGAAGTGGATGCGCGAGCTGCTCATCGACCCGGCGATGACGGCCGCCGTGCTGGTGTCGCTGCCCGAAGACATGCCGATCAACGAGACCATCGAGCTGGCGGCGGCGCTGAAGGATCGCGTGAAGATTTTGCCGCAGGTGGTGGTGCTCAACGGCTTCATCCCCTCGCGCTTCACCGATGCCGATCTCGCGCAGCTTCCACCCGGAGAGCTGCACGATCTGGCCGCCGCCCATCAGGCGCGCGCGAAGCTGTCGGTGTCCGCGGCCGAACGGCTCAAGGCGCTGGGCTACCCGCTGTTCATCGTGCCGCGCCTCTTCACCCCCACCTTTGGCCGCGCGGCGATCGAAGACGTGGCTGGCCGCCTGGGGTCGAAGTGAACCCGATCGAAGCTGCGCTGAAGAAGAGCAACGTGCTGCTCTGCGTTGGCCCCGGCGGCGTCGGCAAGACCACCGTGGCGGCGACACTGGCCCTGCGTTCGGCGGTCGACGGCAAAGGCTCGCTGGTCTGCACCATCGACCCGGCGAAGCGGCTGGCCAACTCGCTGGGGCTGGCCGAGCTCGGCAACGCCGAGACGCGCATCGCCGACCCGGTGCTCGAAGCAGCGTCCGGGCAGAAGCCGCGCGCGTCGATGCACGCGATGATGCTCGACATGAAGCAGGCGTGGGACGACCTGATCGAGCAGCGCGCGCCCGCCGACAAGCGCGAGAAGATTCTGAACAACCGTTTCTACCAGTCGTTGTCGACGGCGCTCGCGGGCTCGCAGGAATACATCGCGATGGAAAAGCTGTGCGAGCTGCGGATGCAGCGCGGCTACCCATTGATCGTCCTCGACACGCCGCCGACGGCGCACGCAATCGACTTCCTCGACGCGCCGAACCGCATCCTCGACTTCCTCGACAACGACGCCGCGAAGTGGCTGCTGACGCCGGCGCTGGCCGCGGGGAAAATCGGGCTCAAGCTCTTCAACCTCGGCT
>JAYUXE010000912.1:0-3534 GCA_043753165.1 Archangiaceae bacterium
AGCAGCCGCGATCAATTCGCGCGTGGCGCCGTTCGCGCTGCGCACTGGGCAGCCCACCAACCACCTGGCCTTTACGGAATGTCGGACGTCCTTCGGGGAGAAAAGAAATGAAGCGCTATGTGCGGGCTGAGACGCTGGCGGGGCCGAAGTATTGCGAGCTCGATGGGGAAACGCTGTGGGTCCTGGACGCGGCGCCGTGGTGGTCGGGCGCGCGCCGCACCGAAGCTTCGCTTTCTTTGAAAGGCGCGCAGCTGCTCTCGCCTTCGGACGCATCGAAGATCGTCTGCGTCGGCCAGAACTACCGGAAGCACGCGGCCGAGATGGGCAAGCCGATACCGGAAGAGCCGCTGATCTTCATGAAGCCGCCCAGCGCGCTGAACGGCGCCGGCCGCGACATCGTGCTGCCGCCCGAGAGCCAGGAAGTTCACTACGAGGCCGAGCTTGCTTTGATCATCGGCGACCGGCTCACCCGCGTGAACGACACCCAGGCGGCGCGCGCCATCTTTGCCGTCAGCTGCTTCAACGACGTCACCGCTCGCGACATCCAGAAGCGGGAAATTCAACACACGCGCGCGAAGAGCTACGACACGTTCGCGTGTTGCGGGCCGTGGATGGTGACGGGGGTCGCTCCGTATGACCTTCAGATACAGTGCCGCGTGAATGGCGTGACCCGGCAGGACGGCCGCACCAGCGACATGATTTTCCCCGCCGCGCGCCTCGTCTCGTTCATCTCGTCCATCATGACCCTCAACCCGGGCGACATCATCTCGACGGGAACGCCGTCGGGGGTCGGGGCGTTGAAGGCCGGTGATGTCGTCGAAGTCGAGATCGAAGGAATCGGCGTGCTGAGCAACCCGGTGGTGCGCACGTGAGCGTCTATGTCGCGTTGGGCAGCAACCTGGGCGATCGCGAGGCGATGCTGAAGAAGGCGGAAGCAGAGATCGCGAAGCTCCCCGGAGTGAAGGTGCTGCGCAGCTCGAAGGTGCACCACTCGCCCGCGCTGCTCGCCCCGGGCGACAACACGCCGCAGCCCGACTTCCTCAATGCGGTGCTCGAGCTCTCGTCCGAGCTGTCGGCCCCCGAGCTCTTGAAGGCGCTGAAGACCCTCGAGGCACAGCTGGGCCGCGACCCGGGGGGCCGCTGGGCGCCACGCATCATCGACTGTGACCTGCTGCTCTACGGCGACGTCGTCCTCGACGAGGCCGGGATCACGATTCCCCACCCCGGCATGGTGACCCGCCGCTTCGTGCTGGTGCCGCTGGCCGAGCTCGCACCCGACGTCGTCCACCCGGTGTTTCACCAGACCATCGCGACGCTCCTCGCGGCGGCTCCCCTGTAGTAGGGACGGCTGCACCTTGATGCTCTCGATTGCTGTCGCGTTGTGGGTGGCCCAGGCGCCTGCCGATCACCCGCCGGTGAAGCCCGGGCAGCCGGCCCCGAGCGCGGAAGAATTGCTGAAGCGCCTCGAAGGTGCGGGCGACCTCAAGGGCAAAGAGAAGTCGTTCGAGATCGCCTCGTCGCTGGGCAAGCTCTACTACGCGCACGGCCGTTACACCGACGCGGTCGTGTTCCTCGGGCAAGCCGTCGCCAAGGCTGAGCCTGCCCGCACGCTGTACCTGCAGAAGAAGAAGGCCGCCGGCGCGAAGCCAGTTCCGACGGCGGCGTCCGTGGGCTGCTCGGCCGGGCCGGAAGACACGATGGAACTGCAGCTCGCGAAGGCGACCGCGCAAAAGGACCCCGCCGCGGCCGCGGCCTGCGCGCGCGCCGCCCTTCATCCACTCATCGATGTCGAGACCACCCTGGGCGCGGCGAAGTTCCTCGCCAACGACGCCGCCGGAGCGATCGCCGTCTACGACCGCGCCCTTCAGCTGTTCGACTCGAACCCCGAGGCCCGCTACGGCCGCGGCGCCGCGATTCTCGACTCGAAGGGCGACGACGTCGCCGCATTGAAGCTCGCCAGGGCCGACTTCGAACGCTTCCTCGCGGACTACCCGACCTCGCCCCGCGCGAAGCAGGCGAAGACCTTTCTCTCGCGCGTCGAGGCGGCGATTGCGGTCGGTGGGGTCTCGAAGGTGAAGGTGGTGGTGAAGGAAAAGAAGGTCGACCCGCACGCCGCGATGCGCGGAGGCGATGGCCAGCCGCCGCAGCTCACGCAAGAGATGATCGATTCGGTGAAGAACGTCGAACGCACGCCCGAGATGGCGCAGGGCTTCGCGAAGCTGGTCGAAGACGCCGAAGAGCACCTCGCGAAGGGTCGCTTTCAGGACGCGCTGGACAACTACAAGCGGGTCGTGCCCTTCGAGCCCGAGAACGCCCGCGCCCGCGCCGGCATCGCGTGGGCGATGGTGAAGCTCAACAAGCAGCCGATGGCCGACAACGTGTGGCGCGTCGCCTCGGCCAACCCCGAAGCCATCGAGGCGCTGGGCGACGGCGTGAAAGCGAAGGGCGACGAAGCGCAGGCGAAGGAAATCTGGAAGCGCCTGGGCGACACCGTGCCGTCATACGCAGCAAAGCTGCAGGGGAAGCTCTGATGGTCGGCAAAGAATAGCGGTCAGCGAATCCGCTTCTTCAAGTCGAGACAGAAGCTCTTCGGCAGCCAGAACTTCGCGGTCACGTCACCGAAGCGCAGCGAGGCACCATCGCGCAGCGGCACCAGCGCCTGGTTCTGCACGCGTACGCCATCGACGAAGGTGCCGTTCTTCGAGCCCGCGTCGGCGATCAGCCAGTGCCCGTCGTCGGTCGCGCGAAAGAAGCCGTGCTGCTTCGACATCGCCGCGAAGGGAAGGATGACGGAGCTTTGCGGCGCGCGGCCGAACGAGATGTCGCCGCCGCCGCGCAGCTGAACCACGAGCGTCGGCATCATCTGCACCGACAGCTTCTCGACCTCGATCGTGTTCCGCGCCTGAGTCGTCTCGGCCCAGTCTTCGGCAGGCGCCACGACCAGCAGCACCGGAAACGTGAAGTGCGCCTCGAGCGAATCGGCGTGCGCCCGCGCGCGCGCCACCGTCTCTTCCAGGGTCGTCAGTGGCCCGGCGGGGCTCTCGATCGGCATCGCGCGAACGGCAGGTTAGGTGACCCGCATCAGGAGGAAAGAACAATTCAACCCCGGGCGGCTGATGGCGTATGTGCTGTCAATGCTCCTCAAGGGAAAGAAGCTGCTCATCACCGGTGTCCTGAACCGGCAGTCGATCGCCTTCGGCATCGCGAGGCAGGCGCAGCTCGAAGGCGCCGAAGTTCTTCTCACCAGCTTCGGGCGGATGATGTCGCTCACCGAACGGTCGGCGAAGAAGCTCGACCCCGTACCCGACGTGCTCGAGCTCGACGTGAGCAACGCCGCCCACTTCACGGCCCTGCACGACGAGCTGCAGAAGCGCTGGGGCCGGCTCGACGGCATCGTCCACGCCATCGGCTACGCGTCGGAAGATGCGCTGGGCGGGAAGTTCCTCACCACCCCGTGGGAAAGCGTCGCCCAGGCATTTCAGATTTCGACGTTCTCGTTGAAGGCGCTGTCGGCAGCGCTGGCTCCGCTGATGG